>JASLAI010000054.1 GCA_030147225.1 Planococcus sp. (in: firmicutes)
CAGAAAAACGTTAATCAGAAAGCCTAAGGTCATTGCCAAAGTGACGGCACTGCCGTATTCGGTATTGAATACTTCCTGTCCCATGTACTCACCCAAAGTTTCTCCCGAGAGGTTAAATACCTCTTTCCAAAGCGGCTCAAAAACTGTCAAAGCACCCACGATAATGCCGGCGCCGGCACAGATGATCAAAAATCCGATAATCGCCTTGAATGTTCCACTGACTCGTTGGCTCGCCGTCTTTTTTTGAAGCAATAAACCGATTAAGACGATGATGCCCAATAAGATGGCAGGCGTCCCGAACACGTTATTCGCTAACCAGAAAATAATATCCATAACCGTTCTCCCCCCTGATTGATTTGCTGTCCACCTTTATTCTGTAATATTGGCATCAATTGCCGATTTAATTTCTTCCATATCAAAATAGTTATTTACTACAATCACTTTAGCTGGCTGGCCTTGCAGGCTTTCTGCCAGTTCGTTGCTGGTAATGATGTAATCTGCTGACATGCTAGTGGCTGAAGATAGATCGATGTGTTCAACATCTGCCATAATGTTTTTTTCATTCAATGCTTCTTCCACATTCATTTTTAAAATGAGACTTGTCCCTTGCCCTAGACCGCATACACATAAAATTTTCATTGTTCATTCCTCCCAATAAGTTGTTGTAGTTCTTCGTAGGTCGACAATACTTTTAACTTCTCAATATTTTCTGCTTTGCTTAGCAGCGCTACAATCTTCTTCATCACCAACAGATGCTCTTCGCTGGAAGACGCTCCTAATGCGAAAACGAATCGGACCGGATCATTGGCTTCACTTCCAAATCTCAACGAATTTTTTAATCGGACAAGCGACACCGATGCTTCTTTGACACCGTCTTCAGGTCTGGCATGAGGCATCGCTATTTGCGGTGCCAATACGAAATATGGTCCATTTTTCTTGTAGGAATCCACCATCGCATCTACGTATCTGGGTTCTATCAAATTTTCAGCTACCAGCAATGCTCCTGCTGCACGGATTCCTTCTTCTGGAGTGGCAGCCGGAAGATCCAGAGCAACCAGGCTCTCTTCCAAAAATTTCATAGCAAAATTCCTTTCTTTGTTGTGATTAAAAAACGTTCAATTCGAATGGTCTGCAATAATGCTATAAATCACTTCCGGAGATTCTGCCGCAATTAGTTCCTCTTTCAAGCTTTTTTTGCTTAAGATTTTCGTAAGCTGGTTTAAAGCTTTTAAGTGTGTGTCTCCATCTACAGCCGCCAGCACAATAACCAAGTTCACCGGCTTGCTGCCGTTCTCGGAAAATGGCACCTGTTTTTTGAGCTGCAATAAAGTCATTCCGAGTTGATTGACCCCGTCTTGCGGACGTGCATGAGGAATCGCCACTTTTGGAGAAACCACCACATAAGGCCCCATTTCAAGCAGTACATCGACCATCGCTGTTATATAGTTTTCTGTTACTGACTGCTTTTTCAGCAAAGGTTTCGCTGATTCATAAATAGCCTGCTTCCAATCCGTTACTGCCGGTAAGCATTGGATATGCTCGATGGGCAGCACCTCCTTTAAATTAGGTTTGTATACTTCTTTCTTCTTTACTGAGACCTGCTGCAAGTATTGTTTAAGTTCACTTTTTAAAGATTCTTCATTTTTAATGGTTGCATGCTGTCGGATGATATCCATGACGCCTGCGATGGAGCTGGAGTTTTGCGGCTCTATTCCAATAAAAGCATTCACTTTTTTCAACAGCCGTTCTTTTTCTGCATCGGTCAATATCGGATTGACGACAAACACCGGCTTCCCTTTTTCTGAAAGAGGAATTGTTGAGATGATGAAATCTGCTTCCAGGTCCTTTTGTTCATAATCTCTTAATGACACACAGCCGATAATGTCGACTGTCGAGAAAAGTCCTTCGAGTTGGTGCTGCAGCAACCGTGAAGTCCCGATGCCTGTATTACAGACCAATAGGGCATTTTTTACGTTTTGCCACTTCAATGCCCATCTTCTCCAGCCAGCCGCCAAAATGTACCGTAATCAATGTAAGTTCGCCATCATTGACCGGTTTGCCAACAGCATTTTCTAAATGCTTGGACACTTTTCGAGTCAGACGGAAAATATCCGGATACTTTTCTTTTATGGATGCTTCCAATCCACTATCCGCCTCTAGTCCATACAGCACGCGGTAGTAGGCTGTTTTGACATGCAGCAGGAGATTTCTTTCAACCTCTTCTCGGTTATCAAAAATAATGCAGGCGTATTTCTGAAAATCTGTCACCATCTCAGAGACAACTCCAGCAAGAACTTTATCGTTCTGCTCGTTGTCGTTTTCGAAGACGGTTTGTGAAAATTGTATCCTCGAACTCAAAAGATGTTTGGTGATGTAAAAAATCTCTTCTTCAGGAAACTCCACTTGAATCAAGGCAGTCAATTTCTTGGTTATTTCTTTGGCGGTTCTGTATTCCTTTGTCACAGACAAGACTTGCTGATCAACAGGATCGACTTTAACTTGCTTTCCTTGAGACAACCTGCAGACAAACAGCAAAATCCGGATGGCTAGATTATGAAGAAAGTCATCTGTATATTGAATGCCTAATTCTTTTTCACTGAACGAAATAACTTCCTTCACTTCTTCCGCTTTTTCGAAAATCGGAAAGTCAGCTTGGTCATTGAATATCATCCGCATTTGTCCCAGCAAATCCGGCCAACTTATTTTTCCTACCAGTCGCTGCAAATAAAAGACAATGACTTTCCGTTTGTTTTCTTCTTGGCCTTTGATGACATAGCCCAATCTCCTATCAAACTCCAACTGCAGTTCGTAGCAGATC
>JASLAI010000091.1 GCA_030147225.1 Planococcus sp. (in: firmicutes)
TCAAGGAAGTGAATTCGTCTTTGATGAAAATTTTGCAGAACCGGATCAATCAATCTTGCTAATGATCTTGCCGCTTGAGGATTTTAACCGGATGACGGGAAAATCCTATACCTTGGAAGACGATGCCGCGCTATATTACCATTCCACAGACATGTTTGAAGAAAGTGAACTAACGGTTGGGGAGAAGACCTACCGAGTGGCTGAAATTGACAATGAGTTCGATGAAAACCTGGACTTAACAGAATCTATGGCGATTGTAGTGCCGGATATTTCCCATCTGCTTGAAATCCAAGAGGATTTTAAAGAACAGTATCCGCACACTAATTACTTAGCTATCGATGCTGAACTCGGTTGGGATACATCGGGGACTGGAGAGCAGAAGGAAGCTTTGGCCAAGCTGTTGAACAGTGAATACGGCTGGAAGGCGAGCAGTGGCAGTCTTTATGATTCTCGACTCCTTCAACGCGAGGAATGGTACAGCATGAACGGCGGCTTCCTGTTCCTGGGCATATTTCTTGGTTTGCTGTTCACCATTGGGACAGTGTTAATCACCTACTTCAAACAGGTATCTGAAGGGTTTGATGACCGGGAAAAATTCCAGATCATGCAAAAGGTCGGTCTGGATAAGGAAATGATTCAGGAATCCACACGCTCACAAATTGTCTGGATGTTCCTCTTGCCGATTGTCATCGCCACTATACATGTTATTTTTGCTTATCCGATTGTTCGGAAGCTGCTTCTGATATTTGGTGTTACGAATGAAGTCACCTGGCTGTTATCATTTATTGCAGTGGTCATTGCATTCGCCGGCATTTACTGGCTAATTTACCGCCTCACTTCAAGAGTCTATTACAGTATTGTTAAATGATTGGAGAAATAATTCAGCCGCCCTTCAGCTTTGTAGCTGGAGGGCGGCTTTTTATGTCAGTCAAAAGACTGAATTTTTCCCGCGGCCAAGCATTTGCGCCTCCTGCTATACCAGACTTCGGTTACGATAGAGAATGACGGAGGCGTCAGGCTTGCTGGCACATCCATTGGGGTAAAGAAATAGTCAAGGAGGAATTTATATGACCATTACGACACAAAATATATTCGAACCGTTTACCTTTTCATCCGGCTTGACCATTAAGAACCGCATACTGATGGCACCTATGACGACTTCATCTTCAGACGAGAATGGTGATGTCACTGATGACGAATTAATGTATTACAAGCGGCGTGCTGAAAGCGGTTTGGGAGCCGTCATTACGGCCTGTGCGCATGTGGAACCACTCGGTGTCGGATTTGCCAATCCATTTGGGGCAGACAGCGATGAACGGATCGGCAGCTTGGCCCGGCTGGCATCATCCATTCAAGAAGGCGGTGCAAAAGCGATTCTGCAGCTTTACCATGCAGGGCGCATGTCAAACGAAGAGTTATTGAAAGGTGAACAACCAGTTTCTCCGAGTGCAGTTCCGGCACCTCGTCCAAATGCGGCAACACCGCGTGAAATGACACGAGAAGAAATTGACGCTACTATTGCGGCGTTCGGGGAAGCAACGAGACGTGCTATTGAAGCTGGTTTTGACGGTGTGGAAATTCATGGGGCTAATACGTATTTGATTCAGCAATTTTTCTCACCGCATTCCAATGTCCGGACAGATAAGTGGGGAGGCGATGTTGAGGCACGCATGGCTTTTCCGCTAGCAGTCATCGAATCGATCCAGGAAGCAGTGGTTAAGCATGCAGATAATCCGTTCGTGGTCGGTTATCGCATCAGTCCGGAAGAGCGCGAAGAACCGGGTATTACAATGGAAGATACATTGCAGTTTTTGACCGCTATTGCAGATCGGGGCATCGATTATATTCATGCATCAGTGGGCAGATTTTTCGGTGGGTCGATCCGTGAAGAAGACAGCCGGTCACGAGTGGAAATGATCCAAGAACATATTGGCAGCCGGGTACCTGTGATTGGTGTCGGGGGGCTGCAGACATTGGAGCAAGTGAAGGAAGCATTGGAAGTCACTCCACTGGTCTCGCTTGGGCATGCGTTGATCATGGATCCCGACTGGCTGGAGAAAGTCAGAAAGAGCCGTGATGAAAAGATTTTCCAGGCAATTCATTTGAGCAAAAAAGAACAATTGGATATTCCGGAAAACTTGTGGAATATGGTTACCAACGCACCAGGCTGGTTCCGGGTGGAGGAATAATAGATAAAAAAACAGCGCATTCTGGAAGTAACCCAGGATGCGCTGTTTTATTTGGCTATGTGGATTCTGCAGTTTTTTGGGAAAGCACGCGTTGTTTTCTGCCCATTAAATTGACAATCATGACACCCGCAATGGCGATGATGCCACCGATGAGCGACAACGGAGTCGGCAGTTCATGCAGCCACATCCAGGCAACGACTATCGCAACTGCCGGTTCCAAGTAAATTAAACTTGAGACAGAGCTGGCATTGGCCAGCGACAAGGCGGTTGCCCATGTTACATAAGCAATTGCTGCTGGAAAAACACCAACATACAATGTAGCCAAATGCGCTTCTAAAGTGGCTCCTTGCACGGCAGTTAATAAACCGGGCGAGAACATGAGAAACGGTAAGGTGCCGGCCCATGTAAAGTAAGCAGTCAGTTCAATTGCTGAGTAACGGGTGAGCAGCGGTTTTTGAAAAACAAAGAAAATCGCTGACGCAAATGCAGCAATCAATACGAGAAGAGCTCCATTTGTCAGTGTCAGGGAGGCTCCAGCAGATCCAAAAGCGATGAAAAGAATTCCGACAAAACCGATGCCAAGACCGATCCAGCCCATACCGGTCAGCCGTTCTTTCAAAACAAATGCAGCAATTAACGCTGTAAAGATTGGACCGGAACCGACGAGCATACCGGCAGTTCCGGCAGAAATTGTCTCCATGCCGAAGGTAACGAAAATGTGATAAACGCTGATGCCAATCCATCCCAGTATAAGAAGGCGGATGATATCATGTTTTTGAGGAAGGCGGAATTTCGTTCCAGGCCATAGAGTATAAATCAAGAAAAGTGCTGAAGCGATCAGGAATCGAACGAGTACGTTCTGTCCTGCATCATAGCCGCCTTGAAGCCCGACTCGAATAGCCGCGAAAGAAGAGCCCCATATCAATACAGAAAATAATGCCAGTGAAAAAGCTTTTGCGTTCAAATAATCTCCTCCATTAACCACTGATCTATCCAATGGCTATCCTATCTGCAAAAATAAAAACAGACAGAAACTAGTATATTCTTTTCAGAAGGAAATGTCTCTAAGAAGAGGCGGGATTCACCGTTCCGTCCATTAGGTACCTCAAACGATTTTCCGTCCGCTTCGTCCAAGTGCGTAGTAGATTCCGTGTTGAAGGCTTTGGAGCGATTCAAAAGTCTTTAGACCGTTTTGTGATTGGGCAATGATGATTGCCAGTTCCGGTGAGATGCCGACCAGAATGACTTCTGTTCCCAGAAGTCTGGCTGAAGCACCAAGCTTGTCTATCAAAGAAGCCGTGTGTTCTGTGATGTGCTGATTCAAGCCGGTCAAGTCCACCAACAAGTAATTGGCTTTATGCTTAGGAAGCTCGCTCAATGTCTTAAAGATCAAATCCTCTGTGCGCTGTTCGTCATAACTGCCGATCATCGGAACGACAATAATGCCTTCAAGCACAGGAATGATGGGAGATGAAAGCTCCTTTACTAAATTCTGGAGAGACTTGGTGTGTTCATCAACTAAAGCTTCCAGTTTGCGGATTTGATCATCATCTTGTTTTCTGGATAGATCACTGATGTTTTGCTGGACTGTTACATCGGAAGGGAAGTATTCAACCAGGCTGTAAGGATTGCCTTCTCTTTGATAATGGACGGTTTTGTACCAAAAATTAATACCGAATATTCCTGTCAATACACCGGCATAATGGGACGGGACGAATATGCCTTCCATGTTTTTGTTTTTCAGCAGATTCATTTTGTACTCCCAGTCATTTTGAATTTGCATCGTAAAAGTATTATTTTCAGTATCCATTTCAATGATTTCAACTTTCCCCCAGCCGGCAGGAGCATATGTATTGGAAATCCATTCGACGATGTTTGAAGTATTGATTTGCTTCATGTCTTTAAAGCCTTCGCCAACAATGACACCTTGGCGGAATCCAGTCGTTTCCAGTACAAGTTGAGTCGCTTCGGTGCCGGAAATTTCTCTGATGGTGTCAAAAAAAGTCTCCATGGCGCTTGTCCAAAAGAGCACGACATCTCCACCTTCAAAAAGTACTTCACCAGTTTCCAAATTCCATTCCAGTTCTATGCCGCCAACAACGATGCGTTTGATGCTCATGAGCTAAATTCCTCCATTATAGTAAAAGTTGGGTTGATCTAGTAGGGTGACTTATTCTTTCAGTATTCCCTTAAGTACCGACAATATGTCTCATACTTTAAAATTTTTGGAGACCGATGCTGAATGGTTTTTTGCCTATGCAGTCCTGTAAAACAGCAAAGATTTTCAACACTTGAGCGCATTGAAAGGGTAGTCCACATCGGTCAGCTTTTCCGACAGCTCCCAAAGCCTGCGAGAGACTTCCAGATCAGTTGCATTGGAATGCGGTGTGCCCTTTGCCGGATAGCCTTTACGCTGAAACTGTCCTAAGGGGCCAATATATTCTCCACCGATCAAGTTTGAGTCCGTTGCAGCATAGATCGTAGACAAGGCACCCATACTGGGTGGCTGAAGGAAAAGGTTGGCAATATTTTTGAAAAGAAACGGGATTTCCCAGTGGCCAAGCTTCAGGATATTGGTTGCAGAAACGCCAGGGTGGCAGGCTATACTGATAGTTTGGAGCTTGTGTTCTTTCATGCGTTTGTCCAGCTCCAATGCGAAATACAGATTAGCCAACTTGCTTTGGTTATAAAATTTTTTCGCCTGGTAGCCTTTTGAGCCATCGAGGTTGTCGAAGTCTATCGTTCCCCGGCTGTGTGCCCGGCTGCTGATGGTTATGACACGTGAATTCCGGGTCTTCGCCAATACAGGCAAGAGCAGGCCCGTCAATGCAAAATGGCCAAGGTGATTGCTGCCGAATTGCATTTCAAAGCCGTCTTTCGTTTTTGTATAAGGAGGCGCCATGATGCCGGCGTTGTTAATCAATAAGTCGAGCTGATCGGAAGAATTTCGAAACTTTTCCGCAAAAGATTGAATGCTTTCTAAATCTGCCAGATCCAATCGCATGATTTCAATTTGTCCCGTTGCATGACGTTCCAGTAAAGCGGAACGCGCCATTTGACCTTTTTCGATATTGCGCACGGCTAAGATAATTTTTGCGCCCATCGCCAAAAGCCCTTTAGCTGTTTCGAGTCCGATGCCGCTATTGCCTCCTGTGATGATAGCCGTTTTTCCTGTAAGCAAACAATCACTTCCTTCGTGTTTTCAGTTGGACTGGAATCGCTTTCCCCTATTTTAGCGGTTCTTAGCTCCATTTGAAACCTCAATAGACATGAAAATGCCCCATCAGCTATTTGATGAGGCATTTTGATGCTATTTGTTATCAATGGTATTTTTTCCAGTCGCTATAAGTGACTTTTACATCGATAACCTTTTTGGTCTGAGAGGTTTTGATGTTTTCTTTAGTAACCTCTTTTTTAGTCTCTACATTCACTTTTGGCTCACCATATTTTTTCTCTGTATCGACTTTGGTCTCATCGCTGATTACTTTGCCGTTGCTGCCTGGCGCTCCTCTGTGTTTCAATGTGTTGACAGTCGTTTTAATGATTTTGACAGGTGTTGTTATGGTTTTGATTTTTGTTGTTTTAGTGACTTCATCCCATGTAGTGATCTTCACTATCTTATAGGTAGTGGTGGTTGTGACATCCCGATACCATTTATGCTTAGTTGGGTGTTTTTCTTTGGTTACTACGACATCAACTTTTTTTGAAACATCTTTTTTGGATTTCTTAACAACGGAAGTATCAGTATGCTTCTTCACTTTTACTTCTTTATCATAGCTCACATCAACTGTCGTTGTGACAATGGTCGTGACACCTTTTTCAAAGGTCACCGTTTTTGTTGTATGGCTGTCATCATTACCACCGCTTGCCATAGACGTTGAAGCAAAACCAAATACGAGCACAACCGCAAACAAGATCATTAACAGCTTTTTCATCTTCTTTTTCTCCTTTTGATCGATAGATTTGCGTAAGACCTAACAACTTGAAAAGGCACAGACAAATCAAACTAAGCTATAAATGAACTTTTTTATGCGGCCGCATGAAATTCCAGTTCATTGTTTATGGTTAAATTATATTACTAATGACAAATAATTACCACAATATTACGAATTTTTTTATAAATTATTTCTGAAGAAAATATAAACTTTGCTTTATTATTCATCTGAAACAGTTAGCGGTAAAATGAAGAAAAGGAGAGGATGGTGTATCCATGGATATCAG
>JASLAI010000067.1 GCA_030147225.1 Planococcus sp. (in: firmicutes)
GGGAATTGCTCATTGATATAGTCAGTCGTATTGTGCTTGATGGTGTTTAGCATGACCGAACCGAATATCGTAATAACCATGACCACGCTTATTGACAAGATAACAAAACTATTCTTTTTTACTTGCGGTTTCAAAACTTGAAGTGCAAGTAAGGTATTGTTTGAGAGAAGTTTTCTAAATTTGTGTTCGATCGTATTTAAGATAGTAGAGACCCAAATTGGCAGTGCTGCGAAAAAACTGGCTAATAGTAAGAAACCACTGATTAAAATCAATAGCGCTCTTGCATTATCATCGGCAGCCAGAATGAGGCCAAACAGCAGCGACACAATGGATGAAATCCATAAAATTTTTATACTTACTTTGCGCATTCCACTATCTTTAAAATCGAGTTCTTCATTTTCCTGCAGAATATTCAGTGGTAAAATATTCGCTGATTTCAGGACCGGAATATACAGGAATAGTTGGATCACCAGACTCGACACGATTAGCACCGGTATCGCCACTTCCCAAACGAATGGCATTTCAGTTAGCGAAACTGAAAACAAATGTCCAAGACTTGGCTGCAGGAATTGGTCAACCACATACGAAATCGCCAATCCTAACAGAGCCCCTGCAGCAGTAATCATTGTGCTTTGAATCCGGATGATTTTAGCCAATTGGTTTGTTTTCGCTCCGAGTGCACGCATGATTGCGAATTGGTTTTTATTTTTATAAATAAACAAGTCGAAATTGGAAATAACCATAACAGAAGTGATGATCAATGTTAAACCTGAAAGAACGACAATAAATAATGTGAGTGAATCGATGTTGTTTTTCGCCGCTTCGTCCTGTTCGATAATATCCACGCGTACGTTTGGCTGTGTTTTTTTGATTTCATTAGCCATTGCAATTAAATCTGTTTGGTCCTTGGTCTTTACCATCAAAGCGGTTGTTTCATTTTGGAGAAAGGATTGTTCTGTGTCTTTAAACAGCTTGGCTTTCTCCAATGAAAAAATGACCATATCTGGAGCGATTCCTGTTACTTGTGCATTACTTTGTATTTCTGCGATTTCAAACGAGTCTTGTTCAATCTCGATTTGTTCACCTATTGAAAGATTCAAGGAATTTGCCAAATTCTCTGTAAGGATAACTGTATCTTCCGTCAAATCTGCTGTTGTTTTATACCGGCTTTTTGCAATCGGATCGTTCTCAATACCAAGCGCATATACCTCACCACCCAGTAGTGTTACATAGGCCTGTGTAGCCAGCACTTCTGAAACGCTGACAGTTGAAACATGTTTCGAAATAGATTGATAAAGTGCCATCTCGTTTTCCACCGGGTTTTGATCGCTGTAAACAAAGGCTATATCCAAATCGCCATACATTTCTCTCAAGTCCTCTTTAAGTGTTTTTTTTGCATTGACAGCAAAAAGAGACATCGTTAATACCAGGGAAACGGCAATTGCGATGCTGGCTATTGATGTAAAGACCAAAAACTTATTTTCTCTGAATAAACGGAACGCCAACTGGTTAAGTGATTTCAACTCGTTAACCCTTTTAATATATGCTGGGTGATTTTCATAATTTGCTCAAGGTTATTGTTGCCACCATTTTTATGTTCATTAACAATTTCACCATCATGAAAAAATAAGACCCGGTCTGCATAAGCAGCCACTTTCGGGTCATGCGTTACTACAAGTATGCTTTGGTCAAGTAAACCTTTCATAGAAGTCAATACATTCATGATTTCTTCAGATGTATTAGCATCCAAATTGCCAGTCAGTTCGTCAGCTAAAAGAATGGGCGGCTCACTAATAAGCGCTCTTCCAATAGCGACACGCTGTTGCTGCCCACCCGATAATTGAACCGGTCGATGCTTCTTCCAATTACTCAATCCCATCCGATCGATCATGTCATTTGTTTTTGAATCGATAGACTCTTTCGGTTCACCGCTTAATAGCAATGGCAACGAAATATTTTCTTCCACCGTTAAATCCTTCAATAAGTTATAGGCCTGAAAAATAAACCCAATATTTTCTCTTCGGTAATCTGTAGCTTTTGGCTCCACAAATAAATCTTCTGAATCTATGCCATTTAATCGTATGCTGCCGCTGTTAGGCTCATCTAAAGCTCCCAACACATTCAATAAAGTACTTTTTCCAGAACCGCTTGTTCCCATTATGGCGACGAATTCTCCGCTATATAAATCAAATGAAATATCTTTAAGGGCCTTTACTTCGAATCCTTTGCCTATATAGGTTTTAAATAAGTTCCTTACTTCTAATATTTTTTTCATTAAATTACTAGCCTCGCTCGCTGTATAATGTATTCGCTATTTCTTAGGTTAGTTCTAGTTAACTTAACTATTTTATATCTTACTTATTTTTGGTTTTATCCCATATAAATACAGTACCATATAAAAACCTATTTTGCTTCCAGTTGGATGAATTTGTTAATTCCAGCCTTTTTTTATCAAAAAAAGAAGAAACTCATAGTGAGTTTCTTCTCTACTCTATAACGTTGTTATTTTAACCAGCTGTCTAAAAACTCGCTTTGATCACCGTCAAAATATTCTTCAAAAAACTCTTTAAATTCTTCCGTGTCTACTTGTTTGAATTGAAAATTAGCGTAATAGGCAGAAAGGAATTCCAAAGCAGCTTTATTTCCTCCATTGTCGTCAAAAAACTCTTTCAGCAATACCGGGACTTTTCCATAAATTGTGGAGTAATATGTTTCTTCTTCAAATTCATCGAGCGGCAGGTTCACATATGTTTCAGGCGGATAATACTCTGCAGCCATTGTGGCACTCCAAAACCCATATTCGTCGTCATCATAGCGCTCACTGAGAAACAATGAACTGCTGAATTCCGTCAATCCTTCATCCAACCAGGCCTCGTTGTATGGATCATTTGTTACGATAAAATAAAACCATTGATGGGCAATTTCGTGGACGAGCACGGATTCCTGAGATGCTTCATCGGCTGCCACTTCAATAATATTCGGGTATTCCATATAGCCGTCATTTGAAATGATATCCAGCTGAGCAAAAGGGTTATCACCAATATTATCTTCAAAATACACAAAGGCATCGACCGCCAATTCGGAAGTCTCTTCAAGCATATTTGCTGAACGTGGGGTGAACACCCGAAGCTCGGTATCATTGGCTTGTACGCTTTCAACTTCCCATTCTTCCGGATCCATGATCGCCATATAAAAATCCTTGATGTTTTCTCCTGTCACCGTGCCGGTCGATGCTGCTTCAATCGAGCCATCTTCTCCTGAACTCGCCACTAAATAGTCTTTTGACAATTCATAGCTCACAGTAAAATCACCGTAGTCGGTATCATAGGACTCACCTTTCGAGTCGTAATCTTTGATATCCCACCCATCATCGTAAAAGCCGAGCATCGGATACCAATGTGCCAAATAATAATTGTCCTCTACTTGTGACAAGCGCATGCCATTTTCAGGTAAAACCATCGAATATTCTACTGTTACATTTGCTGAAGACTTTGGTTCCAATTCAGCATTCAACTCTACAAGCAATTCATTATTATTTAGTTCGTAATCAGCTTCTTCTCCATCGACTGAGATCAATGAGATGTCAATAACTAGATCTTCATCCTCGTACAAGGGCGTCTCTACAGAATTCATTGCGTTCGGAACCAGATAAAACCCGATATTGGTCCAAGGATCCGTTGAATCATTTGTTACGTTAACAGAAGAAGAGACCTCAAAATCTCCTTGCTCTCCCTTTTTAAGATGAATATCATAAACTGCATTTATTCCATCAGGTTCATTGTCCAAAATTTGAGGACTGGAGTCCGTATTGAATACCGTTGACTTCAAAACAAAAAAACCGATAATGCCGATGGCAACAGCTATCGGTATTGCCCATAATTTAAACTTCATTGTATATCTCCCGCCTTATAGTTTTTTATCTTCTATTCCAAGTATTTCTCGGATAATTTAAGCAAGAGAGTACCGATAAATGACCTTAGCTTTTTCCATTTCCAACTTATACTAAATATACTTCAATAAGCTATCAGCGAAAAGGTAAACTTCCTTTTCTACAAACTTAATCTTTCATATGCAGTTTAATTGATGTAATACAGCAATTAACTAGCAAAAGTCTTATAAATAAAATTATATAATAACAAAAAAGGAACAGGAAAATCCTGATCCTTTTCATTTTGTTGAACTTTTATTTATCGAAGAACTTATTTGCAAGATGCATTTTACTGTCCTAATTGTTTTATTGATGGGATAAAATCACATAGTACTATTT
>JASLAI010000073.1 GCA_030147225.1 Planococcus sp. (in: firmicutes)
TTCGTTCAGCGACTAATTCAGGGCTCAAAACCTTGTCCATCTGATGATGTGCACGAGTCGCGTTTTCTTTGCCCATCAATTGCAGCTGCTTTACTTTCATATCTTTTACTTTATGCTTCATTTCTTCATAGCGATGTTCCAGACCCGTGAGTTCAGCAATGTTTTCATCCAGGTTGCTCTGCAGCGTTTTGACGCGGTCACTATAAGCTTGCACTTCCATTGCGGCAAAGTCAGACAGGTCGGCTTCATCTGAACTCTGTGCTAATTCCAATTGGTTTTGGCGTTTGTCGAGCATAGCCGAAGCCTCAGCCAATTCTTTCTCCAGTTTACCATTCAGTTGTGACTGGCGCTCAACCCATTTTCCTGTAGCGATTGTTTGGTTTTCTGCTTCTGTAATGTAGCGGTTCAATAATGCGAGTGGATTTTTTTCCTCTTTTTTTGCGACGACGGCATCCAGGTCAGTTGCGACGGCAAATTTGAAACGTTCCCATAAAGTTGTCATAATCATTTCCTCCTTATTTGTTTAATTTGTTCCATTGCTGTTCAAAGTTCGTAAATGGATCACTTTCTTTTACGGCTGCGACAGAGACGCTTTGGCCATTCCATGCACGGTAAATCATCCACAATGCTGCAAGAGCAGCGACGCCGATTAATGCCGGTACATTCGAGATGGCTGCGAGTCCTCCGATGACTCCGACAGATGCCCACCAGATTTTTGCCAATGTGGAGTTGCTTCTTAAGTAATAATGCACCCCTGCATAGACGATGAGTAGAGATATTGCCAATCCGATGATCGGTCCCAGATTGGAAAGTGCGACGATTCCGGCAATGATGCCGAGGGTGGTTAACCAAAATTTGTTCATCTTTTTTCCTCCTCTCAATTTCTAACCTAATCATACTAAGGCGGCACATTTTTCAATACGGTCTCTGACTGCATCTTTTACTAGGACTTGAGGCGTAGGAGTGTCTAAACTTTTGAAAGGGTGCTCAGGCGTTCTGCTGCGAAATATGGTCAGGTAAAATGCTATAATGTTTTTTGCCACATTGAAAATAATGAACTTGTTACATATGGTCCATCTTATAAAGAAGAAAGAGGCGTTTTTATGAAAATACTGACTGGCATCGGTGGTGCTTTACTTATATATACAGGGATTATCGGGTATCTTGGCTGGGCTGTCTATACTTGGCTGGACAGTTTTACAGATGGAATACATCCGTGGATTTTTGCGGTTTTTTGGACGATTTTTGCGTATAGCTATATCATTGGCAGGCTCGGCCATAAATGGCTCGGCTTTACGATTCTGGGGTCTTATTGGTTTGCTTTTCTGCAGTATGCAATTCTTCTGATTCCTGCTGCCAATGTAATTGTGCTATTGGTGAATTTCACCGATGATGTGTTTATAATCGGTTCGGCAACAGCGGTTATTTTACTGCTGATCTTCATTGTTGGCACTTATTTAGCCTACAGTCCGGTCGTTCGTACTTTAGAGATTACGGTGGATGGAGAAGAGAAAGAGCCTCTCCATATGGTGGTCGGCTCTGATTTTCATTTAGGTGTTTTATCGGGGAAAAGACATTTAAAGCGTTTTGTTGAAAAGGCTAATGCCCTCAATCCGGATGTCGTGTTTTTAGCTGGGGACTTGGTGGATGATGATCCGATCTGGTATGCACGATATGGCATGTCAGAGGTAATGGGACAATTGAAGCCATCACTTGGAGTTTACGGTGTGTTAGGGAATCATGAGTATTATGGTAAAAAAATTCCGTTATTGGTTCGGGTTATGGAAAAGTCAGGGGTAAATATCCTGAGAGATGAAACTATTCTTGTGGGAAATCGTTTCTATTTGACGGGGCGCGAAGACCGGACAAACGGCACGCGGCACGCACTGTCTCTATTGAAGCCAGATAAAGGAAGCCTGCCTTGGATTGTCATGGACCATACGCCGTCAGATTTGAAAACGCCGTCCCAATTAGGGGCCGATTTTCATATGTCAGGACACACCCATAAAGGCCAGATGTGGCCCAATCATTTATTAACGAAAAGAATTTTTGAGCTGGATTACGGATATCGTTTAATAGAGAATACACATTTCTTGGTATCTTCAGGATTCGGATTCTGGGGACCTCCACTGCGTATCGGAAGCCGCTCAGAATTATGGTCGGTAACAATGAAATTCCGTCCAACTTCTTAAGGGGAGTGTTGAAATGGAAGAATGGATTACGTCGGTCATGTCGGATTACGGTTATTTTGGTATCTTTTTGCTTATTATGTTAGAGAATATTTTCCCGCCAATTCCATCAGAAGTAATTTTGACGGTCGGCGGTTTTATGACAACGACTACTGCAATGACTATACCAGGAGTGATTTTGGCATCGACTGCCGGCTCGGTTATTGGAGCGGTCTTGTTATATGGTGTCGGGTTGCTGTTGGATGTAGAGCGGTTAGAAAAAATAGTAGACAAGTACGGCAATTGGCTGCGTGTGAAAAAGGATGATATACATAAAGCAGATGCCTGGTTCGATCGATTCGGAATCTGGACAGTGTTTTTTGGCCGGCTGATTCCGGTGGTGCGCAGCTTGATCTCTATTCCAGCTGGCATGTCGAATATGAGGTTCTGGCTGTTCATTACTTTCACCACCATTGGTACGCTGCTTTGGAATACCGTGTTAGTTTTTGTGGGGGAAGCAGTGGGCGAGAACCGGGAACAAATCATGCACCAGTTGGAGCTATATTCTAATGTGGTTTATGCATTAATCGGAATTGGATTCATTGTTGCTGTCTGGTATTACATCAGAAAAATTAGGATACGGAACTAACAGGAAACTGCTGGCAATTGCCCGCAGTTTTTTTAATTGTTATAATTGTTTAATAATATAGAGAAACTTTAATCAGTGAAAGGACTGTTGTCCTTCTTCGCTTATTAAAAGTTGATCTAATCGGACTTTTATGGTCAGTGGATCGTCCATTTTCAGAGGTGGGAGTCAAACTGTCTGTTAAAGCAGGATGGAGGATTCTAATGAAGCCAATCGTATTTATCACGCAAAAGTTACCGGATCAGGCAGTAGCCGAATTGGTAGAACAGTATGAAGTCCGGATGTGGCCGGAAGAAGATACCCCCGCACCGCGCGAGAAATTACTCGAAGAAGCGAAAGAGGCGCATGCGCTCTGGACAATGTTGTCAGATCAGATAGACAGTGAAGTGTTTGAATCGGCGCCTAACCTGAAGATTGTCAGCAATCTGGCAGTCGGCTATAACAACATCGATCTGGAGGCAGCGAGAAAGCATGGAGTGACGATTACCAATACACCGGACGTTTTGACTGAATCCACTGCGGATCTGACATTTGCTTTATTGTTGGCAACTGCCCGCCGAATTATTGAAGCAGAAAAAACAGTCCGCTCTGGCGAATGGAAGTCCTGGACACCGATGGGAATGACGGGACAGAATGTAGGGGGCGCTACGCTCGGAATTATTGGCATGGGCCGAATCGGTGAAGCTGTGGCTCAGCGTGCCAAGGGCTTTGGCATGGATATCCTATACCACAACCGGACACGAAGAAGCCTGGAGGACGTGCGCTATGCCGAGTTTGAGGAATTGTTGAAGGTCTCAGATTATGTAGTGATCATGACACCGCTGACTCCGGAAACCAAAGGGATGATTGGTGCAGATGAATTGGCCTTAATGAAGGAAACGGCTTGTCTGATAAATGTTGCCAGAGGCGGTATCGTTGATGAAATGGCTTTATACGAAGCACTGAAAGAGAAAAAAATATGGGGGGCAGGCCTTGATGTGTTCGAACAGGAACCGGTGCCGCTTGACCATCCATTGCTAACTTTGCCGAATGTGACGGTATTGCCTCATATCGGCAGTGCAACGGTCCAGACCCGTTTGGAAATGATGGCACTGAACGCTAAAGCGATTCAAGCTTGCCTGGAAAATCGATCAGTGAAAAATAGAGTCTGCTGATCAAGTGAAGGAAAAGGCAGCTGCCATGCAGCTGTCTTTTTCAAGCTTAGAAATGAATATACGTAAAATCGGCGGATGTTTTACCGGAAAGCTCACGGTTTTGCAATAGGGTGTTATTAGAGGAACTGCTTTTCCTGTCAGGCAAAAGTTGATGTTTGCCGTTATTTATTGTAAAATGATTGAGGTTTTTGCTGCCTTTTTGGTACAGGAACAAATTGAAGAAATAGGAGGTATGATTCATGCAAAATCATACACACAACGTTCTGCTTTATTATTTATATACACCAATTGAAAATCCTGAGGCATTTGCGGCTGAACATTTGGCAGCATGCAAAGAGCTAGAGCTGAAAGGTCGTATTCTCGTTTCTGAAGAAGGCATCAATGGCACATGTTCAGGAACGATTGAACAGACGGAAGCTTATATGGAACTATTAAAAAACGACTCGCGCTTCTCAGACATCGTTTTTAAAATCGATGCTGCTGAAGGACATGCGTTTAAAAAAATGCACGTGCGAGCGAAAAATGAAATTGTTCACCTCGGCTTAGAAGAAGACATCAACCCGAACGAATTAACGGGTACTTATTTGGAGCCAGTGGAATTCTATAAGCAAATGCAAGAACAAGATACCATCGTTTTGGATGCGCGGAATGATTATGAGTATGATCTTGGCCATTTCCGCAACTCGGTCCGTCCGGATATCGAAAACTTCCGGGATCTTCCGGAATGGGTCCGCGAAAACAAAGAGCAATTTGAAGGCAAAAAAATCCTGACGTATTGCACAGGGGGCATTCGCTGTGAAAAATTCTCAGGCTGGCTTAAGAAAGAAGGCTTTGAGGACGTCGCTCAACTACATGGCGGCATTGTCGCTTACGGCAAAGACCCAGAAGTGAAAGGCGATCTATGGGACGGCCAATTATACGTATTTGATGAGCGTATTGCTGTGCCGGTAAACCAGATTGAGCATGTGATTGTCGGAAAAGACCATTTTACAGGCGAACCTTGCGAGCGTTACGTAAACTGCGCAAATCCGGATTGCAATGCGAAGATTTTGGCTTCTGAGGAAAATGAACATAAATACATGCGTTCATGTTCAGATGAATGCCGTGAACACCCGCGCAACCGATATGCTTTTGAACACGGTTTGACTGGGGAACAGGTACAGGTGCGTTTGGATGCCTTGAAGGAAACAACCGAAGTATAAGAACCGCAAAAAGAGCTGCCGAATCATTCGGCAGCTTTTTTTATACTTTATTTATTTTTCGGCTTCATCCTGACAGTCAAAGCAGACAAGTTCGCCGTCCACATAAACGCCATCGAGAAAACCATCACGGCAATAGATATCTTTGCCACAATTGCTGCAAGGTCCGATGAGTTCACGCATCTTGTAAGCCTTCAGCATAGACATACATTGCTTCTTTTAAATATTTAGCCAAACCTTGTCCATGTTGATCAATATTATTCGCGAAACGGCTGTCTGATGCGTATAAGTCGCCGAGTCCGCGGAACATTTTCGGTGAACAGTCATAGAAACGGTTCAAAAGAGTGTAGTAAGCCTTCATCTCCTGTTGTACAGCACCTGTCTGTGGAGGGAGATGCATCAAACTGGCGACCGTGTTGTAGATGCGGTCTCCTTCACGGTTGATTTCATCCAAGTCTTCTTCTTCTTTTTGGGCTTGGACCGGTTCGCTGGATATTTCTGCAGGTTCTTCAGATAAGGTCGTTTCAACTGGAGCGACTGCAACGGCAACGGCAGATTCCTCCTTGTCGTAACTAGGCACCGCTTGATAGACTTCCATCGGTGGCTCAGTCTGCTCTAAAAGAGGACCATTCACTTCAGGCTTTTGATATTTCTTAATCAAATCTTCCTGTTTTTGGCTGAAGAAAGCTGAAAAACGTTCTTTATCAGTCAAGCTCTCCAGTCCTTGTAATTCTTGCTGTGTCAGTTGAACATTCTGAATCAGGTTTTCAATGCGCTGTTTTTTCTGTTCCAGCAATTCGATATGCTGCGCAAGTGCATATTCCTGGTCAAAGCCATCGGCAACAAGCTCTTGGATTTTCTTGAGTGAAAAATCCAGCTCTTTCAGGAATAAAATCTGTTGAAGTAACTTTAAATCTTCCCCATTGTAGTAGCGGTATCGGTTAGTTCCGATATTTGACGGTTTTAATAACCCGATGCTGTCGTAGTGATGGAGGGTCCGTACACTGACGCCCGCTATTTTTGCTACTTCTTGTACTTTGTACAATCTAATCACCTCTATCTCTAAAATACACTATAACGCACCGTCAGTGTCAATAGTTTGGAGGAAAAGAAGTGAAAATGTATTATTTCTGTCTTAAACCAATAAAAATCAAGTGGAATTTTTACTAAAGGGGCTGTAACTGCGAATCGCCACTTTCAAAAAATTTAAGCACATTTACTCTTCAAAAGTAAAAATAGATATTTCAGAAATCTCCTAGGATTTCCAGAGTATCTGTGGAATAATGAAAATGAAAGCGCTATCAACATTCAGTGTGGAAGGGGTAGTTGCAATGAGATTAACCAATTTCGTAAATGGTAAATGGCAGCAGACAGATCAGGCAGAATTTAGACCTGTCTTGAATCCAGCGAACGGGGATGAATTAGCTCAAGTCCGCATGTCTACTGCACAAGATGTTGACCTAGCTGTAAAAGCGGCACAAGCAGCGCAAAAAAAATGGGCGAAAGTACCGGCACCCAAACGAGCGGATTATTTATATGAAATTGGTCGCTTAATGAAAGAGCGAAAAGAACAGCTCGCTCAAGTGTTGACGAAAGAAATGGGAAAGGTCATCGAAGAAGGCCGTGGTGAAGTTCAGGAAGGAATCGATATGGCTTATTATATGGCTGGAGAAGGAAGACGGTTATTTGGTGAAACGACACCTTCAGAACTGGCTGACAAATTTGCCATGAGCATACGGTCGCCAATTGGTGTAGTTGGACTGATCACTCCATGGAACTTTCCTGTAGCGATTGCGACCTGGAAGTCATTTCCTGCAATAGTGGCCGGCAATACATTTATCTGGAAGCCGGCAACTGAAACGCCGATGATGGCTTATGAAATGGCAAAAATTTTCGAACAGGTAGGGCTTCCAGAGGGGGTCGCAAATATTGTCTTCGGATCCGGTTCAGAAGTCGGAACAGCGCTCATTGAGCATGATGGAGTTCGGGTTATTTCATTTACCGGTTCAACAGAGACCGGCCGTAAAGTGGCGGAAGCAGGAGGACGCAACCTGAAAAAAGTGTCATTGGAAATGGGAGGGAAAAATGCCGTCATCGTGATGGAGGACGCTGATTTGAACCTGGCCGTAGAAGGGATATTGTGGACTGCATTCGGCACCGCAGGGCAACGTTGCACAGCATGCAGCCGTGTGATTGTCCACAAAGATGTCAAAGCGGATTTGCAGAATCGCCTATTGTCGAAGATGGAAAAGTTGACGATTGGAGACGGAATGGATGAGTCCATCAAAGTAGGGCCGGTCATCAACAAAAAAGCACTTGAAAAAATCCATTCCTATATCGAGATTGGCCAACAGGAAGGAGCCGCTCTGCTGGTAGGTGGAGAGGTTCTGACAGGCGGCATCTATGATAAAGGGAACTATTACGCTCCGACATTGTTTACGGATGTAACGCCGGACATGCGTATTGCACAGGAAGAGATATTTGGTCCTGTCGTATCAATGATTGAAGTAGCAAGTTTTGAAGAAGCGATTGAAGTGAACAATGGAGTGATTTATGGCTTGTCCAGTTCGATTTATACCGGAAACGTCAATCGGGCATTCAAAGCGCAGCGTGATTTGGATACCGGAATCGTCTATATTAATGCCGGAACGACAGGGGCGGAAATCCATCTGCCCTTCGGCGGCACAAAAGGGACAGGCAATGGACATCGGGATTCCGGTGTCGCGGCATTGGACGTTTTTACGGAGTGGAAAAGCGTCTATGTCGATTACAGCGGAAAATTGCAGCGTGCACAGATCGATAATGAAGTTTGATGGGGAAGGGGATGAGGGAAATGAAAGTCGTCGTATTAGGAGCTGGATTGATGGGCAAGCAGGCGGCTCGTGACCTAGTGGCTGCCGAAGCGGTAGAACGTGTATTTTTAGCAGACCGAAATATTGTTCAAGCAGAGCTGTTCAGTAAACAGCTGGGCAGCAGCAAGCTGGAAATAGTGAAGATGGATGCCAGTGATGACGAGGCCTTGGCGGCGGCTATTTCAAAAGGGGATGTCGTTATCAATGCGCTGTTTTATACCCTCAATGAAAAAGTGGCAGCAGCTGCGCTTAAATACGGCGTTCATTCCGTTGATTTAGGAGGACATATCGGAGGAGCGACAGAAGCAGTGCTGGATCTGCATGAAAAAGCTCAGGAAAAAGGCATTACACTGATTCCCGACTTGGGTGTCGCTCCCGGAATGATCAATATTCTAGCCGGCTATGGAGCAAGCAAGCTGGACCAAGTATCTGATATTCGTCTTTTCGTCGGCGGAATCCCCGTGCATCCGGAACCTCCACTCGAATACAATCATGTCTTTTCGCTTGAAGGAGTCTTTGATCATTATACTGACAAATCACATGTCATACGTGGTGGGGAATTACTGGAGGTTGAATCTTTATCTGAAATTGAACATATTGAATTTGAAGGGTTTGGGAAGTTGGAAGCTTTCCATACCTCAGGAGGCACCTCGACCTTGACTGACACCTTCAGCGATGTCAATTCATTGGAGTATAAAACATTGCGCTATAAAGGCCATGCTGAGAAGTTCAAGCTCTTGGTTGATCTGGGTTTTACGGACCGAGAGAAAACAGTGGAAGTGGAAGGCCATAAAGTAAAGCTGCGTTCCGTCTTAAAAGCTGTACTCGAACCGATAACAGAACTTGGAGACAAGCAGGACGCTGTGGTATTGCGGGTACTGGTATCAGGTGTGAAAGAAGACGAAGAGATCAGCTATGAATACAATATGGTGACGGTCAAAGATGCTGAAACGGGAGTCACCGCAATGGCTCGGGCAACCGCTTATACCATTTCGGTTGTGGCACAAATGATCGGCAAGGGCATAATTGATAGGCGAGGTGCTTATCCTCCGGAAATGATTGTTCCAGGAGATGAATATATAGCAGAGATGGCAAATCGCGGAGTTGACATTAAAGAAACCGTCCATCGCTCGGCGTTACAAAACTAACTGATTTAAAACAACTATTAAAAATATATTCTCTGCACAAAAGAAAAAGGATGGTTCCAACAGGAACATCCTTTTTGTCGTTTAGATGAATTCTTCCGTTTTTTTTGGTACGAGCATTTTTAGGCTGCCTGGCTGGATTTCAATGTCTAAAGGCGTTTTTAAATAAATTTCCCCATCGGTATCGACATCCAGCTCTTCTTCAGTGCGTATTGAAATGGATTGGCCTTGGTAATGTGCTATGTGTTCAAGTTCGTCTGTCACCACTTCAGGTTGGGACAGGGAAAACCATTCACGTAAAGCAGCCAAAGAAGAAGTTTGGATGACAAAAAGGTCCAGCAAGCCGTCTGCCGGGTCAATTGTGGCCATTGGAAAGTTGTGTGTGCCAATTGACTTGCCATTCATGACAAGCACCAGCACGCCTTCCTCAGCGTAGCTGATTCCATCGATCTTTAAATGAACCGAAAACGGCGTTGCCTGCCGCATGGATTGAAGCGCACTCATAAAATAACTGATTTTGCCGTAACGCTCTTTTAGATGAGGGTCGATATTAGACGAAGCATCGGTGATCAAACCAATTCCTGCGAAGTTAAGGAAAGAACCGCCATTGATTTTTCCTGTATCAATCTCATTGATCTCACCATTGACCAGTTCGGAGGCTGCCAAATCCAAATCCAATGGAATGTTCAGGGTACGTGCAAAATCATTGCAGGTGCCACTCGGAATGATAGCCATTGGAGGCGGTGCTGGAAGACTGGATAATGCACGAACAGCCGAATGGACAGTTCCATCGCCTCCGGCAATAAACAAAATATCTGCGTGTGTTGCCGCAGTCTGGCAAGCATTCTCGAATTCCTCGGGAGATTCAGTCTGGATCAGCTCGAGCGACTTGGATGCCCCAGCCAGATGAGGAACGGCTAATTTCAGCACAGAGTCTATCGTAGACGCTCCTGCATTGCCGTTATACAATAATACGGAACGATTGAACTTAGGCATTGGTGTGCCCTCCTGTATATCTATTTGCTTATATAATTCCACTAATACAGATTCCCTAAACAAGTGATCCAGAAAAAACGATTATAGAAAACGAGGTGGCAATATGACAATGCAATTGTACTACAAAGATTCAGAAATTGCCGAATCAGCCGTACAAGTAATCGGCAGCGGGAAAGATGAAACCGGCTATTATGCCATTTTAGATCAAACTTGCTTTTATCCGGAAGGTGGAGGACAGCCCGCGGATATGGGGGAGATTGGTTCCGCCCAAGTAATGGATGTTCAGACGGTTGAAGGCGAAATCCGGCATTATACGAATATTGAACTGCCGAAAGAAAACTTCTCTGCTAAATTGGATTGGCAGAGAAGATGGGATCATATGCAGCAGCATGCAGGGCAGCATTTATTAAGCGCTTTGTTTGAAGATACATATGGCTTGAAGACACAAAGTTTTCATCTGGGCAAAGAGCGGGTATCCATTGATTTGGATTTGGATACGGCAACTAAGGAACAGCTTAAGGACATTGAAGAAAAGGCTAATCAGGTCATACGTCAACGCCTAAAGATTTCTACGCAGTGGGTTACTTCAGCACAAGCAAAAAAACTGAAGCTTAGAAAGCCGCCAGCAGTGGAAGAGAATATTCGTCTGGTTGAAATAGAGGGCGTCGATGTGAACGCCTGCGGAGGCACACATCCGAAAAATACAGGAGATATCGGCTTGTTGAAAATCATTTCTACAGAAAAAGCCAAAGGTGGAATGCGAGTTTATTTCTTGTGCGGAAACCGTGCTCTTCACTATTTTGACTTTCTTGTGGAGACCGCTGATAAGCTGGTCGCTCAACTGAATGCACCGGCTGCTGAATTGCCGGAAGCAGCAAGAGCCTTGCTGGCTGATAAGGCAGCAGCGGACAAAACTATAAAAAATCTTCAGGACCAGCTGTTGAATTTGGAGGCAGAAGCAATGCTGCCGAATAATCATGTTATAGAAAAAATCTTTGAAGGACGTCCGGTTAAAGAGCTGCAACAGCTTGCCCGCCTCGTAATTGGCAAGCAGCCATCGGCAACCGTTTTGTTCATCAGCAATTTGGAAAGCGAGATGCGCTTTGTTTGTGCGAAAGGGGAACAGGCGCCAGGGGATATGAGAGACGTACTGCAGCAACTTTTGGCATTGACCAAAGGCAAAGGCGGGGGGAATGCGCAATTTGCCCAAGGAGGCGGAAAGACAACTGAATCACCGGAAACCTTCATAGAAGTTTTTCAGGCCACTTTAAAAAATTACAGATGAAATGTGTAACTTTTCCAGTGCTTCACTGTCTAATGGGAAAAGGGATATCTGAAAGGGCGTGAAGCGTCATGAAGAAGAAAAAG
>JASLAI010000262.1 GCA_030147225.1 Planococcus sp. (in: firmicutes)
GTTTCGTCCTGTTCCTGAATGTCCTAATCAAACCGATTGATAAAATCAGCGCATTGCTTGAACTGTATCCAAAAGGCATGGCCGGCTTCAGCCGATTCCGTGATCTGATTGAGCAAGCACCCGACATCAACGATCGGAAAAATGCTGTAGCCGTCCAGAAATTGAACGGCAATATTACCTTCGACAATGTTCATTTTGGCTATGATGACAACAAACCCGTTTTGTCGGGCATCGACTTGAAACTTCGGGACGGAGAAACGATTGCGTTCGTTGGCCCTTCAGGTGCCGGGAAAACAACTATTTGTTCATTAATCCCTCGATTCTACGACATCCAACAGGGAAGTATCTCTATTGACGGCATGGACATCCGAGATATGACCAAACATTCCCTGCGTTCACAAATCGGTATTGTTCAGCAGGACGTCTTCCTCTTTACGGGAACCATTCGGGAGAACATCGCATACGGCAAGCGTGATGCCAGCGACGAAGAGATTTTAGCTGCTGCTAAAAAAGCCCACCTTGAAGATTTTGTATTAAAGCTGCCACAAGGCTATGACACCCAGATCGGGGAGCGTGGATTGAAATTGTCCGGCGGCCAAAAACAGCGTCTTGCCATCGCTCGCATGTTCCTGAAAAACCCGCCTATCCTGATTCTGGATGAAGCCACGTCTGCACTCGATACACAAACAGAGCGAGTCATTCAGGAAGCTTTGGCTGAACTCGCTGAAAACCGTACCACTTTGATTATCGCCCACCGCCTCGCTACTATTCGCGATGCTGATCGCGTCATTGTAGTAACGGAAGACGGCATTGCCGAGCAAGGCGGTTATAGTGAATTGCTGGAACGCGACGGCATTTTTGCAAATCTCCATCGCATCCAATTCCAACAATAAAAAAGCCTGAATACTTCTTTAACAAGCGGAAAAGGCACATCTCAAGTTTTTGAGATGTGCCTTTTCCTTTTTTCTATTTGCCGATGACAAACTCCTGATAGCGCTCGTGATCCGCATGGCTCAATTCCACTTTCAATACGGTGCCTTCTTCTTCGTATTCCGTTTCCAGAATGCTGGCATGTTCATTTAGATAAGCGACAATGTCTCCGCGATCGAAAGGAATGACCATGCGGCAAGTAACATAATCTGCAAAAATGCGTTTTTTAACGGCTTCCAATAGTTCTTCTAAGCCTTGACCTTCTTTCGCAGCAATCCATAAGCCGTCTCCATTCACCACTGGGTAACGGACTCCGGCCAAATCAGATTTATTGAAGACGTACAGCGTAGGCACATTCTCTACTCCCACTGCCTGCAAAGTCTGATTAGTCACTTCCATCATATAGCGGTGCTCTTCATTGGAAACGTCAACAACATGCAGCAATAGATCTGCGTTTCGGGCTTCCTCTAATGTAGATCGGAATGCCTTTACTAAGTGATGGGGCAGTTTGCTGACAAATCCAACTGTATACGTAAGCAAGAAGCTTTTATTGTCTTCCAGGCGGATCTGCCGGACGGATGTTTCCAATGTGGCAAACAGCATGTCTTTTTCAAATACCTGTTTCTCCTCATTCTGTCCGGTTTTAGCCAATAAGCCATTCATTACTGTCGATTTTCCAGCATTCGTATAGCCGACCAATGATACGACAGGCATGCCCTTTTTGGTACGCTGCTTGCGTTGGGTCACACGCTGGTCTCTGATATGTTCAAGTTCTTTATGAAGCTTCGAAATCTGCTCTTCAATTTTGCGGCGATCCAGTTCAAGCTTCGTTTCTCCGGCTCCACGGTTAGCTACCCCACCACTGCTGCTTCCTCCTTGACGGCCAAGCGAAGCGCGAAGGCCAATCAAGCGCGGGAGCATGTACTGCAGCTGTGCCAGTTCGACCTGCACCTGAGCTTCACGTGTTTTTGCCCGCCGCGAGAAGATGTCCAGAATCAGCATAGTCCGGTCAATAACTTTGCACTCTAGATCTTCTTCCAAATTACGAATTTGCGATGGCGATAGCTCATCGTTGAAAATCACCAGATTCGCATCCGCTTCCTCGTAGAAGGCTTTAATTTCTTCTACTTTGCCGCTTCCTACATAATGGGATGGATTGATGCGATCCAGGTTTTGCGTAACCTCCCCCACAACCTCCACATTGCAGGCTTCTGCTAAATTACGCAATTCTTCCATTCCATATGAAAAATGAAGATCTTTTTGAAGCTGGACACCGACTATGACTGCTTTTTCTTGTATTTCATCCATTTATCATGTCCTCCTTTGTCAGGAAAGGGAAATTCCTACTCAATTCATTTATTTTACCACAGTTGTACTACCGCTAAACTATAGGAGCGGCAGCTGGTACACTCCCCGTTCAAATTCCACTTCCGTTTCACCATCAGCAAAATGGACTTCTTCCAGACGTTCCTCCGGCTGATCGGTTTTTCTGAACACAATGCGGCAATTAAGCAAATCAAGACTTCCGCCTAGAAGCTTTCGCCATTTACTAGCAGTTTCTTCTACATTCCATACACCAAAAACACAGGATTCGATTGAAAGCGTTTCGTTCAATGCTTGAATAGCCCCGTTAACGCGCAACTGCTTGTAACGTTGTTCACTTGTTTCTTCCCATTCGATGAAAAATGGAAAAGGCAGCTGTGCGGATACCTTTTCTTCAATGAACAGCATTTTCCACTTGATCAACTGTCCAGCTTCAGTCCGCCGTTCTGCATCCAGAACTCCTGTGGTTTTAATTCCACGGTCTATTAAGTCTTTGTTCATTTTCATGATATTTTCAGTCCGTAAACAAATCGTCCCAAAACCGATTCGGTCATGCAACAGCAACCGTGTTAGCGGATGCTCAGCTTGAGACGCAATTTCTTCGTTTTCCACGGACAGCCACTCAATGTAACTGTCTTTCAAGTAGAACAGTGCATTGTGTGTTCCCCACTTTAGATGTCGCCCTCCAACAGCTGCGTGAAAGCCCTTTTTCTGCCACTGAGCTACCGCTTCTTTGGGGTTTTCGTGCACAAAATGAACAATGTGATCTAATTCCATAAAGCACCTCACTTTTTTCGTTACGCTATACCGTTCGCCATTGTCTCACGGGTTCCCTTTTTACAAGAGCAAGGAATATCCAAATTGCTGCGCATACAGCTAAAAAGGCGTCCAGCCCTTCATGCGAAGGGACTGTACGCCTTTTTGATTTAAAGCTTATTTGTCTTCGTTGATCAAACGAACTGTTTCGTCGAACTCTTTATCAATTTCGACGTCTGGTTTGTATGTCACCAGGCTGACAATCCAAGCAACAACAAGACACAGGAAGAATCCAGGAATGATTTCATAAACACTGCCCATAAAATTAGTCATCTCAGTTGCTCCAGGATCTTCTGCTGCTGTACC
>JASLAI010000270.1 GCA_030147225.1 Planococcus sp. (in: firmicutes)
ACGCGATGCTCGTGAACGGGCGATTAAAGGCGACGGACCGACTTTGATCGAAACACTATGCTACCGTTATGGACCTCATACAATGGCCGGTGACGATCCAACACGCTATCGTACTTCAGACATTGACAGCGAATGGGAAAAGAAAGATCCGCTTGTCCGTTTCCGTAAATACCTGGAAGCTAAAGGCATCTGGAGCGAAGCAAAAGAAAATGAAGTAATTGAAAGAGCTAAAGAAGAAATAAAAGCAGCAATCAAAAAAGCTGACGGCGCTCCAAAACAGAAAGTAACAGACCTGTTGGAGATTATGTATGAAGACGTGCCGTTTAATGTTCAGGAACAGTTGGATATTTATAAAGCAAAGGAGTCGAAGTAAGCCATGGCACAATTAACAATGATCCAAGCGATTACCGACGCTCTGAAAACAGAGATGAAGAACGATGAAAACGTTCTTGTTTTCGGTGAAGATGTAGGAAATAACGGCGGTGTATTCCGTGCAACAGAAGGTCTTCAAAAAGAATTTGGAGAAGACCGTGTATTTGATACGCCTTTGGCAGAATCAGGAATCGGCGGTTTGGCAATTGGTTTAGCTTTGCAGGGATACCGTCCAGTTCCGGAAATTCAGTTTTTCGGATTTGTCTTTGAAGTAATGGACTCGATCAGCGGCCAGATGGCGCGTATGCGTTTCCGCAGCGGCGGCAGCTTAAGCTCACCCGTAACAATCCGTTCTCCATTCGGCGGCGGCGTTCATACACCTGAAATGCATGCCGATTCATTGGAAGGATTAATGGCAGCTCAGCCTGGCTTGAAAGTAGTCATTCCTTCAACGCCGTACGATGCAAAAGGCTTATTGATTTCATCCATCCGCGATAACGATCCAGTAATTTTCCTTGAGCACATGAAACTTTACCGTTCGTTCCGCCAGGAAGTGCCGGAAGAAGAGTACACGATTCCTCTAGGCAAGGCTGATGTAAAACGTGAGGGCAAGGACTTGACCATCATCGCTTACGGCGCCATGGTTCAGGAAAGCATCAAAGCAGCAGAAGAACTTGAAAAAGAAAATTATTCGGTTGAAGTGGTCGATCTACGCACGATCCAACCGCTTGATATTGAAACTATTATGGCTTCAGTCGAAAAAACAGGACGCGCAATGGTCGTTCAGGAAGCTCAAAAACAAGCAGGAATTGCAGCAGGCGTTGTAGCTGAAATTACGGACCGTGCAATCCTTACATTGGAAGCGCCTGTTCTTCGCGTAACTGCACCAGACTCTGTCTTCCCGTTCTCGCAAGCTGAGCAAGTTTGGCTGCCGAATTCGAAGGATATAGTAGAAACAGCGAAGAAAGTACTTACGTTTTAATTAGACAGAACCGAAAGGGTGATATATATGGCTTTTGAATTTCGTTTACCGGATATCGGTGAAGGTATCCATGAAGGTGAAATTGTAAAATGGTTTGTAAAAGCGGGAGATACAATCGAAGAAGATGATATTCTTGTTGAAGTACAAAATGACAAGGCTGTCGTTGAGATTCCCTCACCGGTTTCAGGAACAGTTGAAGAGGTATTGGTTGAAGAAGGAACCGTTGCTGTAGTCGGCGATATTTTGGTTCGCATCGATGCACCTGATGCTGAAGAAATGAACTTTAAAGGAGATCACGGCGACAAACAAGAAGCCGCTCCTGAAGAAAAAGCAGAAACAGAAGAGCTAGTTCAATCCGGAACTGCTGAATCTGGTCAGGAAGTCGATAAGGCACCTGCCAAAGAAGAAGAGCCAAAAGAGCAGACTGGAGCTGGATCTCAGCCACAAGCTGACTCAACAGAAGAAGTTGATCCGAATGCACGCGTCATTTCAATGCCGTCTGTTCGCAAATTTGCACGCGATAACGATGTAAACATTAAACAAGTGACGGGCTCAGGCGCTAATGGCCGTGTACTAAAAGAAGACGTAGAAGCCTTCATGAATGGCGATCAGAAAGCGGCAACTCCTGCAGCTTCTGAAGAAGCACCACAGGAAGCAACAGAAGAAACTACTGATAAAGCTGCAGCAGCACCAAAGGCACCAGCAGCGCCTGAAGGTGAATTCCCTGAAACTCGCGAGAAGATTTCCGGTATCCGAAAAGCGATTGCTAAAGCGATGGTTCATTCAAAACATACCGCTCCTCACGTAACGTTGATGGACGAAGTGGATGTCACGGAATTGGTTGCTCACCGCAAAAAATTCAAGGACATTGCAGCAGAAAAAGAAATCAAGCTGACTTATTTGCCGTATGTGGTAAAAGCTTTGGTTAGTACATTGCGTGAATTCCCAGCCTTGAACACATCATTTGATGATGAAACAAGTGAAATTATCCAAAAGCATTACTTCAATATCGGTATTGCAGCTGATACTGAAAAAGGCTTGATGGTTCCAGTCATCAAAAATGCAGACCGCAAGTCAGTATTCGCGATTTCTGATGAAATCAATGGTTTGGCGACGAAAGCACGTGATGGCAAATTATCCGCAGCTGAAATGAAAGGCGCTTCATGCTCGATTACAAATATCGGTTCTGCCGGTGGGCAATGGTTTACTCCGGTCATCAATCATCCAGAAGTTGCTATTCTTGGAATTGGCCGAATCGCCGAGAAGCCAGTAATTAAAAATGGTGAAATTGTAGCGGCACCTGTGTTAGCATTGTCATTAAGCTTCGATCATAGAATGATCGATGGTGCAACAGCACAGCACGCATTAAATCACATTAAACGTTTATTAAGTCAACCTGAATTACTATTAATGGAGGCGTAAAACTTATGGTAGTAGGAGATTTTCCGATCGAAACAGACACGCTCGTAATTGGCTCAGGCCCCGGCGGTTATGTTGCTGCGATTCGCGCAGCACAAACTGGCCAAAAAGTAACAATCGTTGAAAAAGAATATATCGGAGGCGTTTGCTTAAACGTCGGCTGTATTCCTTCAAAAGCGATGATTTCTGTTGGGCACCGTTTTGAGGAAGCTCAGCATTCAGAAGACATGGGAATTGTCGCGCAAGAAGTTTCACTCAACTTTGAAAAAGCGCAAGCGTTCAAAGATGGTGTCGTGAAGAAATTGACTGGCGGCGTTGAGTCTCTTCTAAAAGGCAATAAAGTCGAAATTTTGCGCGGAGAAGCTTATTTCGTCGATGAAAATACGGTCCGCATCATGGATGAAAATTCTGCACAGACGTATAAATTCAAAAATGCAATTATCGCAACAGGATCACGTCCTGTGGAAATCCCGACTTTTAAATTTACAAAACGCGTGATTAATTCAACTGGAGCTTTGGCACTAACTGAGCTTCCTAAAAAACTTGTCGTTATTGGCGGCGGTTATATCGGTACAGAGCTTGGTACTGCGTATGCAAACATGGGTTCTGAAGTAACAATCCTTGAAGGCGCACCGGACATCCTTGCTGGATTCGAAAAACAG
>JASLAI010000271.1 GCA_030147225.1 Planococcus sp. (in: firmicutes)
TGGCGAACGGGAATGCCATAATGATGGATCAGGTTTAGGATCGCACCAGAAGAACTCGTTTCATCCTTCTTTGTCAGAAGGAGTTCATCCATAGCGATTGATTGGAAATTATCAATGATCTTTTTCATGTCTTCGTATTTCGCAGTCAGGCTTAATACTAGATTGATTTGCACTTTATGATTGTTCGGCAATAACCGTTCGAGTTCATCGATATAGTGTTTCTGCTGATAGTTGCGTCCAGCTGTATCCATCAAAATGATGTCACAGCCCGCAAATTCGCTGATGGCTTGCTTCAGATCTCCCGCCGACTCCACTACTTTGACAGGGATATTCAAAATGCTGCCGTAAGTCTTCAATTGCTCGACAGCTGCAATCCGGTACGTATCGGCAGTGATCAATCCAACTTTTTTATCTTTTGTCAGCATATAATCTGCAGCGATTTTGGCGATGGAAGTTGTTTTCCCTACACCTGTCGGACCAATAAAACAAATGATTTCCGGATCTTGAAGAGTGGTTTGCGGCTGATGATGAGCAATCATTTCAATCAGTTCTTCACGAGCTACCCGCTCCAAACACCCTGACGTATGGTCAGCTTCTCCTTCAATCCGGGCTATCATCTTTGCCAGTAATTCCGTTTGGATTTCTGCTGTCACTTCCTGCTCAGTCAATTGCTTCTTTAACAACTGAAGCGCCTCCGGCAAAGTTTCTTCTGCCAGTTGCTGAACCATGAATTGCTTAATGTTTTTCAATTCGTTGATCAGTTCTGCTGCCGATTCTGTCTCCGTTGTTGTATTCGCCAACGGCTTGCTTTTTAGCATTTCCTTCGGTTCCGGCTGAACCTCCTGTTTTGCTACCGGATCAACGGCAGCGGTGACTTCCAACTTATCTTTCTGGAAAAAGCCTAGAAAGCCGCCGGTCTTAATTTTTTTCGTATTCAGAATCAAAGCATCTGTTCCGAGATCCCGTTTAATCATCGGAATCGCTTCGGTCACTGTGCCGACAATATATGTTTTCAGCCTCATGAAATGTTAACCACTCCAACACTTTGAATTTCGATCTCCGGTTCCAATTCGTTATAGGACAGCACCGGCAAATCAGGCGCGAAGCGTTCCACAAACTGCCTCATGTAAATTCGGATGGCAGGAGACGTCAGCAGAATCGGCTGTACACCGGTTTGCTGAAGCTGCCCAGCCTGTTCGGTTATCTTCTGGAAAATCGCCTGGGACGATTCGGGATCGATGGACAAGTAATTGCCCTGTTCTGTCCGGTGTACGGAATCCGCAAACTTCTTCTCGAGGCTTGCTCCTGCTGTAATCACCTGCAAAGGTTCTTTCTGCGTGGCGTATTGAAGCGTAATTTGACGTGATAGAGACTGGCGGACGTATTCTGTCAGCAGATCCGTGTCTTTCGTCTGTGAGGAATAATCGGCCAGTGTTTCCAAAATAACGAGTAAATTACGGATCGATACTTTTTCTTTCAATAACTTCATCAGCACTTTCTGCACTTCGCCGATGGTCATCAGCTGCGGCACCAATTCCTCCACCACTGCTGGTGAGGTTTCCCGCACGTTTTCAATAAGTGATTTGACTTCCTGCCTGCCAATCAATTCATGGGCATGGCGCTTGATGACTTCTGTCAAGTGAGTAGAGACGACTGAAGGAGGATCCACAATGGCGTAGCCCGCCATTTCCGCTTCTTCTTTCATGTCTTCATCGACCCAAAGCGCTGGCATACCGAAAGCAGGTTCAATTGTTTCGATGCCTTCTACTGCTTCGTCGTCAATTCCGGGACTCATGGCCAAATAATGGTCGAGCATAATCTCGCCTGACGCTACCCGGTTACCTTTGATCTTAATGATGTATTCATTTGGCTGCAGCTGAATGTTGTCGCGAATCCGAATGACCGGAACGACAATGCCGAGTTCCATTGCGCACTGCCGGCGAATCATGATGACGCGGTCCAGCAAATCGCCGCCTTGGTTTTTATCGGCAATCGGTATCAGACCGTAGCCAAATTCAAATTCAATCGCATCAACATGCAATAAGTCGATGACGCTTTCTGGGCTTTTCATCCCTTCCAGCTCTTTCTCGTCCTTGCCTATTTCCACTTCCTGTTTTTCCTCGGACTTCAAGGTCTTCTGCATCTGGAAGGCTCCATAAGAGATGACGCCTGCAATGGGTACGACCAGCATCGGACTGATTGGCGTAAAGACTGCAAACATGACCAATGTAGCTGCGACAATATACAGCATTTTCGGATAAGCGAACAGCTGTCTCGTAATATCCGAACCTAAATTGCCATCCGATACCGCACGTGTCACGACGATACCCATAGCAGTGGAGATCAATAGAGCTGGGATCTGGGAAACCAAGCCATCTCCGATCGACAGCAAGGCAAACAGCTGAGCTGCTTCCCCAAACGGTAAGTTGTGGACCATAACACCAATCAGCAAACCGCCAATAATATTGATGATTGTGATGATGATACCGGCTATGGCGTCCCCTTTAACAAATTTGCTGGCACCGTCCATAGCTCCGTAGAAATCCGCTTCCGAGCTGACTTTCTCGCGGCGGCCCTTGGCTTCCTGATCAGAAATCATTCCGGCGCCAAGGTCGGCGTCAATGCTCATTTGCTTACCAGGCATCGAATCGAGCGTAAATCGTGCAGCAACTTCTGCTACTCGTTCCGAACCTTTTGTAATAACTAAAAACTGAATGATGACTAAGATCAGAAACACCAAAATCCCGATAATGGCACTGCCCCCGACCACAAACGAACCAAATGTTTCAATAACCTGTCCACCGGTCTGATTGGTCAGAATCGAGCGTGTTGTCGAAACGTTTAAGCCCAGACGGAACAAAGTGGTCAGTAATAATAAGGTAGGAAAAATAGAAAATTGCAACGGTTCTTTCGTATTCATCGCCACTAACAAAATGGTTAAGGCGAGACTGATATTGATCATGATTAATACATCTAATAAGAGCGGCGGAAGAGGGATGACCATCATGACAACAATCATAATGACGGCTACCATGATGGCATAATCTCTGAATTTCACGCGTTTCCCTCCTCTTTCTCGTTCATCGGATTTTTCCTTTTAGTCGGTAAATATATGCTAATACCTCTGCCACAGCCAGAAACAGTTCTTCCGGCACGGTATCCCCAATTTCAACTTGGGCATACAGTGCACGTGCGAGAGGCTTATTTTCCATCGTCACAATTCCAAGTTCTTTTGCTTTTTCTTTGATCTTTAAAGCCAGGTGATCTTTGCCCATCGCGATAATGACCGGAGCCGCCATCGTTTCGGCATCGTACTTGATGGCGATTGCATAATGCGTCGGATTGGTGATCAGTACATCCGCGCCCGGTAAATCTTGAATCATGCGATTCATGCTCATTTGCCGTTGCTTGTCTTTTATTTTTGATTTGATCAGCGGATCGCCTTCCGCTTTTTTATATTCATCTTTGATGTCCTGCTTAGACATCCGTATGCCTTTTTCAAATTCGTATTTCTGATAGATATAATCAAGAATGGATAAACACAGCAGAATGATTCCGGCAATCAGACCCATTTTGAAAACCAATGAGCCGATGAAAGACAAGGAATAACTGATGCTTTTTTGAGACAGGGAAAACAGTTCTTCCTTGCCGAGCCACAGCACACCGAAAGCAGCGCCTCCGATAATCGCAATCTTCAGCAAGGATTTCCCCAATTCGACCAAGGCGCGAACCGAGAAGATCCGTTTGGCTCCTTTGACCGGATCGAGCCGTTCCAGCTTGGCCATAATGGGATCGGCTGTAAAGATAGCGCCTACCTGAATGAAATTTCCGAGAAAGCCAAAAATTACGCCAATGAGCATGATCGGCAGCATCAACCAGAATGCATTCATGGCCATTTGTTCAAACAAAGTCCGTATGGTCGCGGGTGTTATTTCCCAGGTAATATATTCAGTGAAATGGATGCGGTAAATGGCCAAGATCCGGTCAAGCATCCAGCCGCCAAGTGAATTCAGCAGCATGATTCCACCCAGGATGATCATGGCGGCTGCAACTTCGGGGCTTTTGGCAACTTGTCCTTTCCGCTTGGATTCCTGGCGTTTTTGCGGTGTCGCTTTTTCAGTTTTTTCACCGGCAAAAAACTGCAGGTCCAGGGGATACCTTTTCACCACTTACGTTCCTCCTAATAAACTGATCAACTGAGCCATGCTCACTAAAATTTTCTCGAAGAGAATTTGTAAAATATAGAAGAATACAGGCAAGGTCAGAAAAACCATGATAAAACCAACAAAGATTTTCAGCGGCAGACCAACAGCGAAGATATTTAACTGTGGAACGGTTTTTGCTAAAATGCCAAGTGCGATATCGACCAGAAACAAAGCACCCACAATGGGCAGCGCGATTTGCAGCGCAATCAAAAACATATCCGTAAATAAGCCTGTCATGAACTGGGCAATGTCTTCCGCTTTCACTGTAATCGCCAGACGTTCTACCGGAAACACACGTAGGCTCTGCATGACGCCGTCAAGCATCAAATGATGGCCGTTGGCAGTCAATAGGAACAACAGCGCCATCATGTACTTGAAGTGGCCCATAATCGGCACCTGCGCCCCTGTTTGCGGATCTAAGACGTTAGCCATCGAAAAACCCATCTGAAAATCGATGAAAGCTCCAGCAATTTGCACGGCATATAACAGCAGCGCAGCTGTAAAGCCAAGCGCCAAGCCCGTTCCAAGTTCTTTCATGATTAATAATAGATAAGAAGAGTCAAGCGGGATGGATTCACCCATTGGCAAAGTCGAAACGGCGACATATGCCAGAAAAGCAGCGATGCCGATTTTAAATTGTGTTGGTACTCCCCGCATCGAGAAAATTGGAGCAATCAGAAAAAAACTGGTTAAGCGAATAAGCATCAGTAAAAAATAAGGCAGTATGTCAAAAATCGCTTCCATCTCCGCTTACCCGATGATTCTTGGCAGCTGCTGAAACAGGTTTCGAGTGTAATCCAGAAGCAAAGTCAGCATCCATGGCCCAAAGACTACCAGTGAAATGAAGACCGCCAGGATTTTCGGAATGAATGCCAGCGTCTGTTCCTGTATTTGCGTCATCGCTTGGAAGACACTGACCAACAATCCAACAGCCAGTGCAATCAGCAGCATGGGAGCGGATATAAGAATAATGGTAAAAATCGATTGTTCGGCTAGTTTGATCACCATATCTGGAGTCATCTTTTTCTTCCCTTCGTCAAAAGCTGACAAGCAGCGATTCGATTATTAAATACCAGCCATCCACTAGGACGAACAGCAAAATCTTAAATGGCAATGAAATCATGACCGGCGGCAGCATCATCATTCCCATCGCCATCAGCGTACTGGCGACGACCATATCAATGATTAAAAAAGGAATAAAAATGACAAAGCCAATCTGGAAAGCTGTTTTCAGCTCACTGATGGCAAACGCGGGTATCAATGAAGTCAACGGAATCTCTTCAATGCTGTCTGGCTTTTCTAATTCCGCATATTTGAAGAACAAAGCCAAGTCTTTTTCCCGTGTGTTTTGAGCCATGAATTCCTTCAACGGCACAATGGCAGTATCGAGTGCTTCTTGCTGCTCCATGTCCCCATCCAAATAAGGCTGAAGGGCAGTTTCATTCATCTCCATCGCGATCGGTGACATGATGAAAAACGTTAAGAACAGGGCCAAACCGACCAATACTTGGTTCGGAGGCATTGATTGGGTTCCGAGCCCAGTTCGGACAAAAGACAAGACAATGATAATCCGTGTAAAACTGGTCATCATAATCAGAATCCCCGGCGCCAGCGACAAAATGGTCAACAAGAAAAACAATTGAAGCGTCGTTGAAACATCCTCAGGTGATTCTCCGCCAAAATCGATGCCCGGAATATTGATGGATGATAATATTTCCGGTATCATAGCGGACGCCCTTCCTTGTCTTGTCTTTTTTGTTCAAGATCTTGCTGCAATGCTTCTTGTTTGGCTTGTTGTTTGTTCAGGCTTTGCTTGAATAACTGATCAAAGCCTTTGCTTTGTGGATTTTTTGAAATATGACCCATTTTCTTTTTCGTAAAGTCGATCAGATTTTTCGACAGCGCAGGCTGCTGTTGTTCAAAGTCTTTTTCGATGCCGCTGATTTCTGCAGCATCCGAGAATTCCTTGATTAAAGTTACTTCATCCCCGACACCAATCAAATACATCTGGCCGCCAACTTTCACTAATTGCAGCGACTTATTGTTGCCGAGCGGCGTACCGCCCATCAATTTGACTGCCTGATTGGGCTGGAAGTTTTTCTGGCGAGCTGCAAGAAACTTGATCAACCCATAGATCATCGCAATAATTAGAAGTGTGTAAAGCACCAATTGCACGATGATGCCGGCAAGGCTTTTTTCCTCTACCGGTGCCACATCGATACTTTCCTCCGGTATTTCTCCTGTAGGCTCTTCATTGTTCAGCCATTCCACCACATTCGGACTGGCCTGTACAGACGGTGCCGACAACAGTGCACTGAAAAACAGAGCCGCCATGATTAGAGGAATGGTTAAGAAATATGATTTGTTCAATCTTGGTAGACTCCTTCTATCAGGCATTAACGCAGTTTTGAGATGCGTTCGGCTGTACTTAACACATCTGTTACTCGGACTCCGAAGTTCTCGTCAATGACGACCACTTCCCCGACAGCGATGAGCTTGTTATTGATCAGGATATCGACGGGTTCACCAGCCAATTTATCCAGTTCAATGATGGAACCTTGTGAGATTTCCAGTATTTCTTTGACCATGCGTTTTGTACGCCCCAGTTCTACGGTTACTTGAAGCGGAATATCCAAGAGCATATTCAGGTTATTCGGTTCAGAATCAGTAGACTCCGGTTCATCAAAACTAGAAAATTGGACATTCTGGATTTGAGGTGATGCGGCTTGATCCGTCACGTGGCTTTTTTGCGTTATTGATTCTGATTCTATTGAGTTTTTATCTGTTTGATAGGGCATTACTTGAGTCTCCTCTGCTGCTTCTGCTTCTGCTTCTGCTTCTGCTTCTGCTTCTTCCTCTTCCTCTTCAAAGGAATCTGTCAAAATTCCAACCATCTGTTTTGCTAATCGAATCGGGATGCATAAGTGAAGGTTCAATTTATGGAGGTTGCTAATCTTAATTTCAAAGGCGGCTTCTACAAACCACTCTTCATTCGTAAAATTTCCCACTCGAAAATCTTCATGACGTTCAACTGTATCCATTCCCGATAACGAATGAACAATTTCACATTCCAGTACTTTTGATAAGGAACTTGAAACTGAGTTAAACATTTCTTGGATAAAGTCTTGTATAACTTGAAACTGTTTATCTGCATCTTCATTACTGCTCGAATCGACTAATTCTGCTGCAGCTGAAACTTCTTCTTTATTGATCGAAAGAATCTGAATGCCTTTGATTCCTCCTGCATATTCACCTAGGACAATAAAAAATGGAGCCACTGTATCTGACAACAAATGATCCCTTTCGATCACAGACAATACAGGAACCGAAACGGTTACTCCTTCACCAAAAATAGGAGATAAGACAGTAGCAGAGCCGCCAAGTGATACGGTTAATAACTCTGTTAAAACTTCAGTTTCCGGTTCAGACAATGAACTTTGATTTTTCAATTTCGTACTTTTAGTTTGTTGACCTAACAATCCCTTAACTTCATCTGGAGATAATTTATCAGTTGTCATCGAATACGTCTCCTTCTGCAAAAACGTCTGTTACTTGAATGGCTAATCGGCCTTTAGAAACCCCGGGTTGCGCAAAAAACTTTTGTTTTCCATCGACGAGAACGGTAACCGAAGAATCATAGGATTCGTTTAATCGAATGACATCGCCTTCTTTTAGTTTCAAAAAGTCCCCGATATCGATTTTTGATCTGCCTAAAATAGCTTTGATTTCTAATTTAGTACTTTGTAATTTTTTCTCTAAAGCTTCCATTTCATGATTCTCAATTTCTTTTTTCTGATTCGCAAGCCAATGGCGCGCTGACAATTTAGGCAATACTTGCTCCAGCACCACATGAGGGAGGCAAATATTAATAATGCCTTCTACATCTCCAATTTTTGTCTGCAAAGAAACGAGAATCACTGTTTCGTTTGGAGGCGAGATTGTTAAAAATTGTGGATTTATTTCTATTTCTTTTAATTCAGGAGACAATTCAATGACTGAAGCCCAAACTTCCTGAAAGTTTTCTAACGCTTTTATAAAAACTCTTTCAATAATACTTACTTCAATTTCCGTCAAATCGCTGCTCTTCAGAAGCACTTTACCTTGGCCTCCAAGCAATCGGTCGAACATCACATTTGCGACATTTGGAGAAAATTCCATAGCCATACTACCTTGAAGCGGCGCAGCTTCAAACACACCTAAAATTGATTTTTGCTGCACATTCTGAATAAATTCCTCGTAGGAAACCTGTTCGACAGCTGAAACGGAGATTTGAACAAATGCCCGCAATTGAATCGAAAAATAAGAAGTCAGCAAGCGTGCAAAGTTTTCATGAATGCGTGTCAATGTACGTGTCTGATCCTGCGAAAAACGCAGGGCTTTTTTGAAGTCGTAAGTTCGAACATTTCGGTCTTTTGTTTTCGGAGCCAACTTCTCTGTGTCTAATGTCGAAAGCAGCTTCTCGATATTTTTATCGGATAAACCCTCTGTCACGGCTTTTCTCTCCTCATTCCATCAAGTTTGGTTCTTGTAAACGAGGCAAAATGTTAATTTCTCGGTAATAATCAGTCACTTTTTCAGTCACTTCGACTATGGATTCCAAAACATGTATTTTTTTGCCTGAAGTCAAGGTTACGACGGTATCTGGTGTAGCTTCCAATCTTTCAATGTATATCGCATTCAAAGTGATTGAGGATTGATTTAATCTAGTCAAATTAATCATTTAGAATATTAAGGTTCGGAAAACTCCCGTGCCTTAAACGTCCCTCCTTTATCGTTTCAAGTTAATAACTTCTTGCAGCACTTCATCAGAAGTGGAAATTGTCCGGGAATTGGCTTGGAATCCGCGCTGGGCAATAATCATTTCTGTAAACTCTTCGGTAAGATCCACATTCGACATTTCCAGCATGCCTGAACTGATTTCAGTGTTTCCAGCAGTTGCTGTGCCTATAGCAAGAGCGCCACCTGCAGCTCCGGTCATTTCGTACAGCGATCCTCCAACTTTCCGGAGACCTTCCGGATTAGGCGGAGTTGAAATACCAACAGAACCAATAGTAGTTTCTGCTCCGTTAGCCTGTCTCCCAATTACATCCCCCGCGCGATTGATGCTGAAAGAATCGTATCCTGCTACATTAATGGCCTGTCCATTACTATTTAAAACATTATACCCTTGAGCTGTAACCAGATTTCCAGCTGCCGTGACTGTAAAATTACCAGAACGAGTTAAGTATCGGCCTCCAGCAGCGGCCTCTGGATCCTGAACTACAAAAAATCCGTCACCCATAATTGCCAAGTCTGTTCCGACCCCTGTAGTCATGGCAGAACCTGCGTTATGATTTACGTTGATGGAAGCTGAAGCTGATCCCAATCCAACTTGCATAGGATTTGTGCCGCGGTTCGACATGTTTTGGCTCAGCAAATCCTGGAAGTTGATTGTACTTTTCTTATAGCCGATCGTATTGACGTTAGAGATATTGTTCCCGATAACATCTAATTTTGTTTGAAAGTTTTTCATGCCTGATACACCTGAGTACATTGAACGTAACATTTAATTTTCCC
>JASLAI010000276.1 GCA_030147225.1 Planococcus sp. (in: firmicutes)
AGAAAAAAAGTGGACGGTGCCGGCGGGTGGGGTGGAAGGAAACGAAACAGTGGAACAATGCTGTATTCGGGAATTCTTTGAAGAAACCGGCTTGACTGTTGATATTTTAGAGAAGCTGAACACCAGAACTGGAAATTATGAGGACTCTGCCGTGTCTTTTGAAGTTGTTTATTTCAAGGTGCAAGTGACAGGCGGGGAAATTGTTCTTCACGACGGGGATGAGTGGATAGCAGACGTGGCCTGGAAACCGATTGCTGAAATCGAAGAGTTGGAGCTGGCGTATTCCGATGATGCCGCGTTAATTAAATCATTAGCGATTCATTGAACTGAAACTGCTTTAGTGGATTATAAAAAAACAAAACGGGTAATTACGGTAATAACAAGAATCCAAGGGGGTGTTTTGGATGAGCAAAGACCGAGAAAACAAAGAAGGCGAAGAACTGATTCCGGAAGTCGAACCGCGTCGGAATATGCCTTCTGAAAAGGATATGGATCCTATGCCGGACAGGGATTTGGAGTACAAGGAAAACTCGAACGAAAAATATAAGGACAACACGCAGCAAAAAGAGTAAGCAAGCCAAGTTCTGGCTTGCTTTTTACATCGCAGAGCGGTTGGAAAGGGGCAAAGCAATGCCGCAATATACATTCAAGCATGCTGTTTGGCATGAAGAGGAAAGTGCTGAAGAATATAACTTCCGCAAACATCTTCCCAAAAATGAAAAGACGTTTAATTGGATCGATAAATCAAAAAATCCTTCAGTAAATATTCTTCATACGCACACCGTTGAAAGAGGTAAAGAGTCACTGTGGGGATCATTGATTTACAGGCAAAGTGCCAAATCGCAAGGCGCGCGGGAAGTCTTTCATTTCTATCTGTCCCATGACATCTTTGTTACTAATAAAATTGATTTCGAAAACGATACGGATTTGGAGAAGGAAGAAATGCTTCGCCAAATGGAAAGTGCCGCATCTTCAATAGAAGTGATGATGATCATCCTTGGTGAAATGGTAGCTTCCATCTTACATAAAATAGATAGTTTTGAAGAGCGTCTGCATGACCTATTGTGGGCGATCAAAGAGAAGAACAACAAAAAAACCCTGGAGAAGATTGAAAGCATTCGTCATGAGATTTTATTATGGAAACACCTGATTATGGGATTCCAGGAAATCAAGATGGCCATTGTGGAAACTTTCGGGGAAAGTGTAGCGGAAGAAGTAGAATATCAAAGAACTGCTGCCCGTATCGGCCGCTGTGTGATGCTCGTCAATGCCTATGAAGATGAAGTCAATAATATGGTTGATATCGAAAATGTAGTCGCTAATTACCGAGGCAATGAAATTATGAAAACCTTGACCGTTTTAACCACTTTATTCACACCTATCATGGCCTGGGGAGCTCTTTGGGGCATGAATTTTGAAAATATGCCTGAATTGAATTGGCAATTTGGTTATGTCGCTGCGCTCTTGGTGATTCTTGGTTCGACCTTTGTCCTGTATCTCTATTTAAAGAAAAAAGGATGGACTGGGGATATTCTGCAGTCTATCAGCAGAAATTCATCTGATAAAGAGTAGGAAAAAGCCGGAGTCTAAAGGACTCCGGCTTTTTTTATCTGGCTTTGTCATTTTCAAGCTCTTGCAGCAATTCAGCGTACCGGTGCAGATCTTGTTCGCCATATTTCTCTACGTAATTTGTAATCATTTCTGTTAATTCACGCCGCTGACGTTCAACTGTGACCAGTTTCTCCTTCATTGCTTGCCGTCTCCAGAGTTCTGCATCTTGAACATCTTCCATTTTTTCCAGCATGTCAATTTCTGCAAGCAGTACCAATGCCTCATTTTTTTTGTCTTCGTACTTTTTTAATGCTTTTCCTATCTTTCGGGTATCGTTGTCAAAAGCCAATTTAGAATACATGGACATTTTCTGATTCCCCTTTCTGCTATCGTACTGTTACTTTACTGTTTTCCCGAATCCAAGGGATTTATACCTATTTTTTATTGTGAAGAAAGATAAAAAAGAATATTCCGTCAATATATTGACGATCATCATTTAGAATTGTATGATGTAAGAAATACGTGAAGGAGGTGGGTAAGATGAATCAAACTGGTAAGCGCATGACAGAATGTCAAGAATATCTCTACATTCTTCATGGCTTTACTTTCACTGGAGTAGCTGGACGGGAGAAGTCTGTCCTTTTTCAGCCAACTGCATTAAGTGAAAATTACCAGTAAGAGACATCTGCCTGCAATCGGATTTTTAGCAAAGGCATGCCTCTTGGCGTGCCTTTTTTGTTGTGCTCGTGTCTCTTCATCAGAGAGGAAGAGAACTATGATCATTAGCCAATTTCAACAATTGATGTGCCATTTTGCCACGCAAAAATTATTCAACCACATAAAAGGGGAAGTTATGGAAGGCCAGCGCATCGGCCTTGTCGGAAGAAATGGGGAAGGGAAAACGACCCTCTTAACTATATTGGCCGGAATCCTGCAGCCTACAGAGGGAATTGTCACATGGAAGAAAGACGGTAGGATCGGCTTATTGGAGCAGTTACCTGCCGAAGCAGAAGAACAGACTGTGGAGCAATTGCTGATTGATGTATTTTCAGAACTTACTGGCATCCAAGAGCAGCTGATAAAAATGGAGAAGCAAATGGGAGATGCTCTTCCGGAGGAATTGGAACGCTTGTTGATGCGCTATGGGGTGCTGCAGGATGATTTTATCCAACGTGGTGGATACGACATTGATGTCAAAATCGACCAAGTGCTCAATGGATTGAAAATCAAGCAATTGAAATTCGAGCAATGGGGATATTTAAGTGGAGGAGAGAAGACCAAAGTAGGATTGGCGAAATTATTGTTGCAAAAACCAGATCTGCTATTATTGGATGAACCCACGAATCATTTGGATTTGAATGCGATCGAATGGTTAGGCACATACATCAGCCATTATAAAGGAACGATCGTTCTTGTTTCCCATGACCGTTATTTTTTAGATGAAACCGTTACGCATATATGGGAACTGGATCAAGGCGACTTGATTCAGTACGCCGGCAATTATTCAAGTTATGTTAAAGAGCGGGAAGCTCGCTTGTTGATTGAATTCCAACAATACCAAGATCAGCAGAAGAAAATACAGAAAATGAAAGAAACCATCAAGCGTTTGAAAGAGTGGGCCAATCGGGCAAATCCGCCAAATGCGGGTATGCATCGGCAGGCTAAGAGCATGGAAAAAGCATTGCAGCGCATTGAAGTCCTAGACCGTCCTGTATTGACCAAGAAGCAGATGGCATTAAATTTCAAAATGGACGGGCGGAGTGGAAAAGATGTTGTTTTCTTAGATGGAGTCTGGAAGGAGTTTGGAGACCGGGTTTTATTCCATGACGTTTCCATGCATATTCGTTATGGAGAGCGTACAGCCATCGTAGGTTCTAATGGAACAGGGAAAACGACGCTCCTTAATATGATTGTAGGAAAAGAATCTGCAGATGCGGGGGAAGTAAAGCTAGGCAGCGGTTTATCGATCGGTTATCTGTCGCAACATACTTTGGAAATGGATAATGACAGGACAATTATCGAAGAGTTTCGCGAGGTTATTGCTGTATCGGAATATGATGCACGACCAATGCTTGCGAAATTCCTGTTTTTTGGCAACATGGTTTTCCAACCAGTACGGCAGTTAAGTGGGGGAGAACGGATGAGGCTTCGCTTAGCTCAGTTGATGCATCAAAATCATAATCTGTTAGTTTTGGACGAGCCCACCAATCATCTTGATCTGGAAGCGAAAGAAGTGATGGAAGAAGCCTTGAGTGAATTTCCAGGGACCATCATTGCAGTTTCCCATGACCGATATTTTTTAGATAAACTTTTTCCGGTTACGTATTGGTTACGCAATGAAAGTATTGAACGGTTTGATGGAAACTATTCAATGGCAAGAGAAAAAGTAATCTTGCCAGTAAAATAATATTTTTGAAAGAACGGTAAATGTCTATGTTGCTGTGGCATACTATATGAACATGAGTAAGTGATAATCGAAAGATAAGGTGAAAAACAT
>JASLAI010000299.1 GCA_030147225.1 Planococcus sp. (in: firmicutes)
GATTGTCCAAATTTCGAAACAGACAGGAAAAGGCCATCCGTGGACAGAACAGGACATTGAAATGCTCCGCACCGGGCAATTGGCTGCTGCGAAAAAATAAGGGAGTTCTTGCTATATCAATAAAAAACCTTCACTATAGAAATAAGATAGGTTTTTCAAGGAGTGGTTAATCGTAATGAATGAGGACAAAAAAGGTTTCAGCCATGATTTAGAACGCATAGCCTTTATGGAAAAGGAATTGCGTTATATTTCTGGAATCATCAAGCAAAAAGGCCGGGAAATTTTAAATTCTTATACCATTACCCCGCCTCAATTTGTCGCGCTGCAATGGCTTTTTGAACATGGAGACATGACTATCGGCGATTTGTCGAACAAGATGTTTTTAGCGTTCAGTACGACAACGGATCTAGTTGACCGTATGGAGAAAAATGAACTGGTTGTCCGTATTCGTGAAGAGCAGGATCGTCGCGTCGTACGGATTAAGTTATTAAAAGAAGGCGAACGGGTTATTGAAGAAGTGATCCAGAAGCGCCAGGAATACTTGAAAACTGTATTAGCGAATTTTACCGAAGAAGAAGCAGTCCAATTTGCAGGCTTACTTGAGAAGTTACACACAAACATGAAATAGGATAGAGGCGATGACGTTGAATGCGCCAATCGGAGTAATTGATTCAGGAGTCGGCGGCCTTACCGTCGCAAAAGAAATAATGAAACTATTGCCGAATGAGCAAATTTACTATATCGGTGATAATGCCAGATGCCCTTACGGACCGCGTCCGCTTTCGGAAGTGCGGACCTATACATGGCAAATGGCCAATGCATTGATGAAAAAGAATATTAAGATGTTGGTCATCGCCTGCAATACTGCCACAGCAGCAGCGCTGTATTCCTTGCAGAAAAACCTGCCGATTCCTGTAATCGGGGTTATTTTTCCAGGGGCACGTGCAGCAATAAAATCATCAACGACAAAAAAGATTGCTGTTTTGGGTACATTTGGAACGGTGCAGAGTGGGGCTTACGAAAAAGCGATCCTGTCACTGGTTTCTTCTTCACATGTTGTGCAGTTGGCTTGCCCTCGTTTTGTTCCATTAGTTGAAAGTGATGAATACGAAGGCGAGTTCGCTCACCGGATCGTTCAAGACACGTTGGCGACTATTGCCCATGAAGAATTCGATACGGCAATTTTGGGCTGTACGCATTACCCATTGCTGCAGGAGTTTATTGAAGAAGTTCTTGGCAGCACGGTTCACGTTTTGTCTTCAGCAGAAGAAACAGCAAAGGACGTCGAGCGTTACTTGAGCTATAAAAAGCAATTTGCTGAGCGGACCCAGCCGCCGGTGCATCATTTTTATACATCCGGATCTACGCAAATTTTTGGCTCCATTATTCACAAGTGGCTGGGCATAGATGAACCAATCATTCATTCAATTCGATTTCCAAAAACCTGACGGCTGAAGCTGTCGGGTTTTTGTCGTTATCACCGAAATATGGTAAGCTATTTGAGCATATACAAGGAGGATTTTTATGACACGCATAGATAATAGAAAAACAAACGAACTGCGTCCCGTATCAGTGGACGTCGACTACTTGATTCATCCAGAAGGCTCGGTATTGATTACGGTTGGACAGACAAAAGTCATCTGTACTGCAACTATTGAAGACAGAGTACCAGGATTCCTGCGGGGACAAGGCAAGGGCTGGATTACTGCAGAATACTCTATGCTGCCCCGTGCTACTAACAGCCGGAACCGCCGCGAAGCATCAGCCGGTAAAATCGGAGGACGCACCATGGAGATCCAGCGCCTGATCGGCCGTGCACTACGTGCAGTAGTTGACCTGGAGAAGCTGGGAGAGCGGACATTATGGATCGATTGCGACGTTATTCAGGCAGATGGCGGAACGCGTACAGCGTCCATTACAGGTGCGTTTATCGCGATGACGATGGCAATCGGGAAATTGGATCTGCCGGCATTCCCGGTAACCGACTTTCTTGCTGCAACCAGTGTCGGCGTGTCAGCAGAAAACGGACCGATTCTTGATTTGAACTACGTTGAGGATTCAAGTGCGGAAGTGGATATGAACTTGGTGATGACCGGTGCAGGGCATTTTGTGGAATTGCAGGGCACAGGAGAAGAGTCGACATTCACGCGTGCGCAGCTAAACGAATTGCTGGACCTTGGAGAAGCGGGAATCAGCCAGTTGATCGAGATGCAGCGTAAAGCGCTAGGCGGTATAGCTGAACGAATTGGTGAAAAGGTGACTGCAGAACAATGAAAAGAATAGTAATCGCAACTCAAAACAAAGGCAAAGCCAAGGATTTTGAAACCATGCTGTCACCATTGGGCTATGAAGTGCTGACGCTGCTTGACGTCGCACAGGACATGGATGTAGAAGAAACCGGCGTCACATTTGAAGAAAATGCGATCCTAAAAGCTGAAACAGTATCAAAAGAGCTGGGAATCCCAGTCATTTCAGATGATAGCGGCTTGGAAATTGACGCGTTAAACGGCGAACCCGGCGTCTACTCAGCACGCTATGCTGGTGCTGACAAGAGCGACGAAGCAAATATCGATAAAGTGCTTGAGAAACTGGACGGCGTGCCGGACAACGAGCGCACAGCCCGTTTTCGCTGCGTTCTGGCAGTGGCAGCTCCTGGACAGAAGACGGAAACCTTTTCCGGTTCATGTGAAGGAGTCATTCTTCACGAGCGCCGTGGAGAGCATGGATTTGGCTACGATCCCATCTTTTTTGTTCCGGCTCAAGACAAAGCGATGGCTCAGCTCGAACCTGATGAAAAAGCGGCGATTTCGCATCGCGGCAATGCATTGCGCCAGCTCAATGAAAGCATGCCTGCCTGGTTGAATGAACAAAACTAAAAATTTCATTATTATTTCTAATATTTTTTTAAAATAGCATTGACTTTTCTTAAAATCATTTCTATAATTAAAATTGTCTTTCGTTAGAAAAGCGAAGCCACCCGCAGCAGCAGGTGCCACTGTCTGGACTACAAGAAAGCTTTGGTCTCAGTAGCTCAGCTGGATAGAGCAACGCCCTTCTAAGGCGTCGGTCGGGGGTTCGAATCCCTCCTGGGACATTATAGGAATGTACATAGTACAAAGAGAAACCTCTCCATCGTTCAGTGAACGGTAGGGAGGTTTTTTGTGTTTATAGCTAGTTTATCTTTGAAAACATCTCGACCTTCTAAATCTGATTTCGATTAATGAAGACGGCGTCTGGCCGAAGCGACTCTGCATAATAACAAATCAATATGGAACTTTTCACTCTTTCGTCAGCTGAAACTATATCTGTCTTGGTTCGTACTATAAGAAGGAGGTGTTCGAATGCCGATATGTAAAAACTGCGGAACCTCATGGACTTGGAAGCAAGCGATGAAAGCTTCTTGGAAGTTCAGTGGAGCCATGAGCTGTCCATATTGCCAATGCAATCAATACGCAACGACAAAATCACGGCAGCGAATGACGCTCATCACCTGGCTGGTTTTATTGCCATTGCCGCTTGCGACAATCTGGGACATTCCTATGTTCTATACAGTTACAATGATAGTGAGTCTAGTTATTATCAGCCTGTCCTTAATTCCGAAAATGATGGAGCTGAACAATGAGTACGAACCATTGTGGTAAAAAGAGATTATTATTGCGGGGATAAGGTTTTCATTTTCGGTCAATCGGGAATGTGTTATGATTATTAGATACAAAAGAGGTGGTAGGATGCGAAAGAAATACAGGGATTTAAAGCGCAAAGGGAATGTAATTGTCTTTCCGACGACAGTAAATCGCTTGCTGGCAGAAGGGATGACGTTTCTTAAAGAAGAAAAGTACGAAGATGCCCGGGATAGCCTGTATCAGGTGCTTTTTTATGAACCTGAACACGCAGCTGCTCTAGGCGGTTATACTTATTGCCTATATGAACTTGGCGAGTTCGAAGAAGC
>JASLAI010000301.1 GCA_030147225.1 Planococcus sp. (in: firmicutes)
CTGTTTTCGTCGGCTCGGAATTTGCCGTCGTTAAAGTCCGGATGTCGCGCATCGACCAGTTAATCGATGAAGGAAACAAAAAGGCCGTGCTGGTCAAAAAAATCACCAGTGATCTTGATTATTATCTGTCTGCTTGTCAGCTCGGCATTACCGTTACAGCTCTCGGGCTTGGCTGGTTGGGAGAACCGACCGTTGGACGGCTATTGCATCCTTTATTCGACATGCTCGGTGTTCCTGCATCTGCTTCTACCATCATTTCCTTTGTTCTGGCTTTCTCACTGGTGACTTTTCTGCACGTTGTAATCGGGGAAATGGCTCCCAAATCGTTGGCGCTGCAATTTGCTGAACGGATGACCTTGCTGTTATCGCCATTCCTCTATGCGTTTGGCAAGATCATGTATCCGTTCATTTTCATCTTGAATGGTTCAGCTCGTATCCTTTTACGTGTCTTTGGTGTAGAACATGCTAAGGAAGAACAGGCCCATTCAGAAGAAGAGCTGAAAATCATTATGGCCCAAAGCTTTCAAAGTGGAGAAATTAATCAAACCGAATTGTCCTACATGCAGAATATTTTCGCTTTTGATGAGCGAAGCGCAAAAGATGTGATGATTCCACGGACTCAAATGATCGCTTTTTCAGATGATTTAACGACCGAAGAGCTTTTAACTGAGATTCGTGAGCACCGTTTTACGCGCTATCCTATCGCCAGAGACGGAGATAAAGACGACTTGATCGGCTTTATCAATGCCAAAGAAGTGTTGACGCATTACGCCGTCAACGGCCAATTTGAGATGTCGGAGCTTATCCACACTCTCCCATACTTCCATGAAACAACACCGCTTCAGAATGCCTTAGTAAAAATGCAAAAGGATCGAACGCATATTGCCCTTGTCATCGATGAATATGGTGGCACTTCCGGTTTAATTACAATGGAGGATATTTTGGAGGAAATTGTTGGGGAAATCCGAGATGAATTTGATGAAGAGGAAGACGAAGAGATTATTAAGGAAAGCGATACGCGCTATCTACTGAATGGACGTGTCCTGTTAAAAGATTTGGAAGAACGCTTCAGCTTTAAATTTGAAGACAGCGAAGATATTGATACGATTGCCGGCTGGATACAACATCAGCTGATCGAAGCTGAGACTGGAGACTCCTTTGAAAAGGGAGGCTGCCATTGGTCCATTATCGAAATGGAAAACCATCATATTTTAAAAGTTGCCTGTGACATATTGCCAAAATCCTAGGTGAAAGCGCCCTTCTAAGGGTGCTTTTTTTTGCGGCTAAAATCAACTTCACTGTGTTGCGAAACCCGCACGGCAACAGAGGTTTTCAGCAAGGATTCCACTGGTGCTGAAAGTTTTAAATTTTCATAAAATAGCTTTTGTTTCTATTTTAGGATTAATCCTATGGCTAACGGGGCATATAAGAAGTAACTAATTTTGAAAATGGAGGTTATGACATGAGTAAAGCTATGGGTTTTGTCAAAGAACTTGGCAGTGAATTTAAAAAAGATAAAGCAACTACCCTTGCTGCAGCACAAGCTTATTACTATTTATTAGCTATCGTTCCCTTATTAATCTTGCTGCTATCCATCTTGCCTTACCTTCAGATTGATCCAGCGGATGCAATGAATCTTATCCGCCAAGTTCTTCCTGGAGAAGTGGCTGCTACGTTTGAGGATACAATTGTCAGTGTGGTCACCACACCATCAGGCGGATTATTGACATTTGGTATTTTGGGTACACTTTGGTCGGCATCCAATGCTCTGACCGCTTTTATTGATGCTACTAACCAAGCATATGGCGTCGAAGAAACCCGTTCATTCATCAAATTGAAAGCAACGGCCATCGTTTTGACACTTGGCATGTTGGTTGCTGTCATCGTTGCACTTGTTCTGCCAATTTTTGGCGGCACTATTATTGATTTTATTAAAACAACCTTCAGTCTTCCGCAACAAACTGAAATCATTTTCCAAGTTCTGCGCTGGGTTATTTCCATTGCAGTCATGAGTATTGTTTTGGCACTTATGTACAAATTCGCTCCCGATAAACATTTCCCGTTCAAGGAAGTCATTATTGGAGCAGTTATCGCTACAGTGCTATGGCAAGTTGTTTCTTTCCTATTCTCGATTTACGTCTCTAATTTCGGCAGCTACTCTGCCACTTACGGAAGTCTTGGAGGACTCATCGTACTAATGCTTTGGTTCTTCTTGACCGGTCTAATCCTTGTAATCGGCGCTGAGATCAATGCCATTCTTCACAGACGAAAGCATGCTAAAGAGGGTACTGATCCACTCGCGCAAAGCGAAGCCAATCAGAAAGACGCGAAGAGTGCAGAATCATCAATGAACAAATATTAAGCGAATAACCCCTTCACCAAAACTGGTGAAGGGGTTATTTTTTTACTTCATAGCACGTCTTCTTTCACGTATAGAGCCATCCATTCATCAATCGTGAAATTTTTAATGTCTCCATTCACTATTTCTATTGAAAAATAATCCATTGCTTTCTCGTTAGCTGCAATTAAATGCTCGGCAACCCGTTCTGCCTGTTCTTCGTTTTCAGTCGTACGCGCTACCCAAGACGGATATTGTAATGTCTTTTTACGGTCTGCCGATTTCAGTTCTCTCATTCCATGCTCTTTCAATAATTTCGACCATTCTTTTTTTGATAAGCATCTTGAGTGGCTATCATCACGCAGTTTTTCAACCGTGTTTATAAATTCTGCCAACTCAGAATCAACAGGTGCTACATTGTCGATCAGGATAAACTTACCACCTTTTTTTAAAACACGCGACGCTTCCGCAATAAACCGTTCCGGATGAGGAAAATGGTGCGGGGCAATCCTGCATACGGCGGCATCAAATGTTTCCTTCAGAAACGGCAAAGCTTCTGCATCTGCAATTACATACTGAATGTTGTCAAAACTGCCCCGCAAATGATCGGCTGTATTTTCCAACATCGCTTCTGTCAGATCTGTGGAAAAGACCATTCTTGCATGAGGAGACAAAGTTTTTGTCACGTGTCCGCCACCAGTCGCGATATCCAGTACTGTCCATGTCTTGTCAGGCTGAAGCCATTCAACTATTAGCGGCAGGTCATCCGCTTTAGCGTGGCTGTCGCTGGTTACATACTTGTCGGCATTTTTCCCGAAATTTTCTTTTACTTTCTGCTTAACCGTTTTGTCCATCATTTTTCTCTCCTCCACTCAAATTCCAGGGCGATGCTCAAGAAAATTACGGAATGCAAAGCCTTCCACTTCGGCTTCTGAGTAATGTTTTTGCAGTTCGTTAATTAGATTAGGGAATTCCGATGCATTGACGAGCCCAGTGATATGAGAAGATATCCCATCAAAATCAGAGCCAATGCCAACTTGCCGAGTTCCTCCAAGCGAACAAAGATGATCGATATGGCGAATCAAATCCGGGATTGTTGCCTGTTCACTGTCTTTATTAATAAACTGCGGACAGAACACAACATCAATCATTCCATTATTGGCGAACATCGCTTGGATTTGCTCATCATTAAGGTTTCGCGGATGATCGCAAAGGGCACGTGCATTGGAATGGCTCGCAATTGGGTACTTCGCCAATTCCATGACATCCCAAAATCCATTCATAGACAAATGGGAAACGTCGGTGAAAACATGATGTTCATTATTGAGACGGACTACTTCTTTTCCAAGCACAGATAAACCTGCGCCTCTCGGATCCCCTACGCCGTCAGCGCACAAATTGGCATTGTTCCACGTCAAGCCAATCGACAGCACGCCCAGCCGATAAAGATGGCGCAGCTTTGCCAAGTCATTGCCGAACGCATCCGCCCCTTCCAAGGTAAGAACAGCACCAATTTCATCAGGCTCCAGCGCATCGATATCCCGCCAGTTTTTAATGTGTTTCATCAGGGAATTTCTCTCCAATATTTCGCTATAAAATAAATCCACCTGCTCCAGCGCATGCTGCCATTTTTCGTCGGACGGGAATTTAGGATCGATGAAGATCGCGAAAAACTGCACTTTCACATTTCCTGCCTGCAGCCGTTCAAAATTGGTTTCCAGTTTGTCTGACTTTTTGAAATCCAGCAGCTCACCTTTGAACATGGTATTCCGTTTAGCTACCTGCAACTTTAACAACGCATCACAATGCGTATCGAAAATTTTCATATCATTCACTCACTCCTTTGCAGCTTGCTTCAATAAAACCATTGAAAATTGCTAAAGATGCTAAATCTCCTGCTCTTGCCATATTCTCCGGATGCCATTGCACCCCCAATACAAACTGGTGCTGCGTACTTTCAATTGCTTCCACAATACCGTCACTCGAAACGCCGCTGACGATAAATGGCTCAGGGACCTGGCGATTAGCCTGGTGATGGCGGCTGTTCACTTTCAAGCGTTGTTGTCCTGTCAATCTGTGCAATAGCGATGCTTCCGCCACATCCACAAAATGAGAGCCATGGAATTTTGGCGCTTTTTGCTGATGCT
>JASLAI010000344.1 GCA_030147225.1 Planococcus sp. (in: firmicutes)
CCGACCATCATTCGGATAGTCGTAGTTTTGCCGGCCCCATTGGGACCAAGGAATCCAGTGATCTCACCTTTGTGCAACTCCAGGTTCAGGTTTTTGATGATTTTTTTATTGCCGATTGTTTTCGACAGATTCTTGATCTGGACAATCGCCTGTTCAGCCATATCATGCCACCTGCTTTCTGTTATCGTGTCAGTAGTAGTAACGAACCAGGAAGGCCAAGGTTTCATTTTTTTAGGCGATATTCTATAAGGGTGCATATTGCCTTTAGAAAAGGGGAATAACAGAAATAACAGCATAATGATGGAGGGGTTAGCAATGGAAGAGTTGAAAGACAAAGAGCAAATTCTAATGGCTTATTATACGCAATACTATAAGGGAGCGAATTTTGAAGACATTAAACAATTAGATCGGCACCTGTCGCAGGAAATCGGCGAAGAACGTTATGCAGCGGCGATGAAGGAGCTAAAAGAGGAAGGTTTGATTTTCGGCATGGAACAGGTTGAAGCCCGTGAAGAAGCAGGGGAAGACAGCCCAATGGCGACGAATGAAGGTATGCTGTACGTCAACGACGTTCTGAATCTGCAATCTTATACAGTGGAAGACCACCAACTGGGTTATTTGGAGAATAATCTGAAGACCAGTAACCTAAAATTTACATTAGAACCGGTGGAAACCTATATATACAAAACAATCGAGGAACAGGCACAGCAGAAACCGAATGAAAATTCCCCTTGAATAAGAAACAAGCGATGGCTAGAATTTCTGGCCATCGCTTGTTTTAGCTTTGTTAGAGTTTGAAGATAAAGAACGCAAGAAAAATAGAGATGATTACCAAGGTGTTGACTGTAAACGATGTCTGTTTGCTGACCGGCTGATCCAACGACGGAAAGCGTTCGACAAACCGCATGGCCCCATAAATAAGTGCAACTAGAATCAGGAGTGTCACAATAAGATTCATGTCATAGATGCGAACGTCGATAAAGCGGATCAGGACAACGGAAAAGGCTAGAATCATGCCATTCACTAAGTTTTTGCGTTTCATAGGTACTCCTTTAATTCATTTTCAAGAAATGGTTTTGCAGAAAGCAAAGCCGTGAATTGCCGGTAGCGATCAAATTGACCGGCAACGGGTTTTCGGCCGGTGTTGTAGGCGCGGATCAAAATATTTTTAGGTGTGTGCTCCATATCGATAAATTCCATCAATTGCGTTTCATAACCGACGAGCGACAGCAGTTCTGCACGAATAGAGTCCGTAGCCAACGCACTAAAGCGCTCTTTGATCAACCCGTGCTGAAGCATAATGCCGAGTTCCGGCGCTTCAATCTGGCTATTCAATTCATGCTGGCAGCAAGGGACGCTCAAAATCACTTTAGCGTTCCATTTGACTGCACGTGCTAAGGCCATATCAGTCGCTACGTCGCAGGCGTGCAGAGTGACGACCATATCAACAGCTGATTCTTCATTGTAATCATTGATGTCCCCAACCAGGAATTCGAGCTGCTCATAGCGGAGGTCTTGTGCAATTTGCTGACATTCCTCGATGACTTCCTTTTTTAAATCAAGGCCGGTAACGCGCAAATCCAGCCCTTTTTCGATGCGTAAATAATGGTACAGCGCAAAAGTCAAATAAGATTTTCCAGAGCCAAAATCGAGGATGCGGACTGTGCGGTCTTGCGGCAAGTGTGCAAGCGCATCATCGATGAATTCGATGAAGCGATTGATTTGGCGGAATTTATCGTATTTCTGCTTTTTGACTTTGCCATCAGCGCTTTGAACGCCTAGGCGAACAAGAAATGGATAGGGGATCCCATCTTCCAGTAAGTATTGCTTTTTACGGTTATGCGATAGTTCAACTTTTTTTTCGCCAGTCTGTTCGGTTTTCCAGCTTACTTTGAACTTCTTCGACAGCTGAATCTGTATTCTTTCTTCTGTAAACTGAAACAGCGCTTGGCGAAAATCGGTAAACAGTGTAGCCAATTTTTTAGCAGCTTCCTCAACTGGCAGATTTTCATGTTTCAGGACATGCTCATGCTGGTATTCAAATTGAATAAGGTATTCCTTCCTTATTTCAACCGGCTTTAACTTGATTCGCTTGATGTCATTTGATTTAAGTCTAGGCTGGCTGATTGTTGCTGAAACCAGCTGCTTTTGCAAAAGATATTCTCTTAATTGATCCTGCATTGTTTGTAATTCCATGGTTTATCCCTTCCATTGTACATAATAGATTTAGTTTATCACGCTGTGCATGAAAAGAGCGAGTTGTCCGTTTGGTTCTGGAACAAAGGAGGTTCCATTAATTTGGAATTTTGTGATAATATATAGGGGAATGAGAACGTTTTCAATTAGGGGGATGTAGAATGGTTATTTTGCAGAAGACAGTGGGCCAAGTGGTGAAAGAACAGGCTGCAAGCAATCCGGATACAGAGGCTTATGTCTATCCAGAGCATGAGATCCGAAAAACCTATAAGGAATTCGACGAAGAAACAGATCGTCTTGCAAAAGCATTTATCGGCATCGGGATTGAAAAAGGGGAACATGTAGCAATCTGGTCGGATAATAAACGTGAATGGCTGTTGAGCCAGTTCGCCACCGGGAAAATGGGTGGTGTATTGGTAACCGTAAATACCAGCTACCAGGCAAGCGAATTAGAATATTTATTGGAACAGTCGGACGCGACGACTTTGATACTAGGGGAAGAATTTAAGGGGACGAACTATATTGAAATTCTAAATACGGTTTGTCCGGAACTGGCGACAGCAGATAAGGGACGAATCAACAGCAAAAAGCTGCCTCATTTTAAACGGGTGATTGTTATGAGCAATAACAGTTATCCGGGAATCTATACGTGGGCAGAGTTTGAAGCTTTTGCTGAGAAAGTCAATGATTCCGAGTTCGAGGAACGCTTCCACTCAATGGATCCGAATGATGTCATCAATATCCAATATACATCAGGCACAACCGGGTTCCCAAAAGGCGTCATGCTGACACATTTAAACGTTGTGAATAACGGCAAGCTGATTGGAGATACAATGAATCTGACGGAAAAAGATCGATTGTGCATCCCGGTGCCGTTTTTCCATTGTTTCGGCTGTGTACTTGGGACAATGGCAGCAGTGACACATTCCACAACGATGGTCATTGCGGAACAATTTGAACCAAAACGCGTGTTGCAAATGGTGCAGGATGAAAAATGCACAGGACTTCACGGAGTACCGACTATGTTCATCGCTGAATTGAACCATCCGGAATTCGCGTCTTTCGATACTTCCACGCTCCGGACAGGCATTATGGCAGGGTCGCCTTGTCCGATTGAAGTGATGAAAAAAGTCATTAATGACATGGGGGCTTCAGAAATAACGATCGCTTACGGACAAACAGAATCGTCGCCGGTCATAACACAAACACGGGCTGATGATGATATTGAAAAACGAGTGTCGACAGTAGGCAAACCGCATATTGGAGTAGAAGTTAAAATTATTGATCCAGCAACTGGAGAAAGAGTGGAAACGGGTATTCCGGGCGAACTGTGTACGAGAGGCTATCATGTCATGAAAG
>JASLAI010000354.1 GCA_030147225.1 Planococcus sp. (in: firmicutes)
CATGAACGCAATACGCAAGATCGTTCCATGCGCCTGCTTGCCAGTATCCGCCAGCAATTTGGAGACCGCTACTGCAAAGCCATAGGAAGTCCAGATGCCGAAAATGGCGACAAACGGATAAACTTGTTGGTAAATATAAAAGCCTTGGTCTCCGACGAGGTTCTGAAAGGGCACCCGATAGACCGCACTTAGCAGCTTGACGATAAATCCAGCGATCGTCAGCAGCACAGCGCCTTTCATAAATGATTTCATTGTGCCTTCATTGTTCACCAGACCCACTCATCTCTTACTTATAGTAACTTTATATATTGGACTATAGAATTTGCTTTTGGATTGACGAGGGAGCTCAGAGTTAAAAAAATCCTTCCAGGCGGGCGATGCAGAAACAGTCTTTGCCCTACGCTGCCTTTCACTCTTTCTTCTATGCGTCATTCAGAAATTAATAATTCAACTTAACTAACCGATTTGGCTTCACGAAGTGATTCCGGCAATAGTTTTATCATGCCTTCGAGGACATCGAACGGATGCAGTTTTTTGGTTTTGTTTTCATCGATGGACATGACCAGCTGCTGGCCGGACATGCTGAATCCAACTGCACGGCCGTAAACCACAGATTCCTCCACGACTTTGCCGCCGTCAATGCTGGCTGTTCCTTTTTCACTTAGACGGATGGTGACGACTTTGCCGTTTTGTTTGATCGATTCCACTCCTACTTGGCGCGCCCATACTTTCATGCGGGCAATACGCAGCAAGCTGTCGGTTTCATTTGGCATATCGCCGAACCGGTCGATCAATTCATCCTGCAGCTCCGTCATTTCCTCTTCCGTATCTATTCCTTTGACGCGCTTGTACATTTGAATTTTCTGGTAGCCGTCGCTGACATAGGAATCCGGAATGTAAGCGTCGATGTCGAGTGAAATCTCGATTTCCGGCACCACTTCTTTTTTGACTCCTGACTGGCGTTCTTCGATTGCTTCTTGCAGCATTTGCGAATACAAGTCAAAGCCTACAGAATCAATGAAGCCATGCTGTTGCGAACCAAGTAAATTACCCGCACCGCGGATTGTCAAATCACGCATGGCGATTTTAAAGCCGGAGCCAAGCTCAGTGAATTCCTTAATGGCCATCAAACGTTTTTCTGCGACGTCCGTCAGTACTTTATCGCGCTGATACATGAAATAAGCATAAGCCACACGGCTGGAACGCCCAACGCGTCCGCGCAATTGATAGAGCTGCGACAAGCCCATGCGGTCTGCATTGTAAACGATCAAGGTATTGACGTTTGGAATATCAATGCCGGTTTCGATGATGGTCGTGGTCACCAGGACATCGTAATCGCCATCAAGGAAGCCTAAAATGACCGATTCCAGTTCAGTTTCACTCATTTGCCCATGGGCGTAGCCGACACGCGCTTCGGGAACCAGTGCTTGAATCTCTTCTACTTTTCGCGTCATGTCATCGACACGGTTATACAAATAAAATACTTGTCCTCCTCGCGCCATTTCGCGTTCAATCGCTTCACGCACGAGTGCTCCATTATGTTCCATAACGTAGCTTTGCACTGGAAAGCGGTTGGCTGGCGGCGTTTCGATGACGGACAAATCCCGTACACCGATCATTGACATATGAAGCGTTCGGGGAATCGGCGTCGCTGTCAGTGTCAAGACATCCACATTGGTCTTCATCTGCTTGATCTTTTCTTTATGGGTAACGCCAAAGCGCTGCTCTTCATCAATGATCAATAATCCGAGGTCTTTGTACTGCATATCTTTTGATAAAATACGATGCGTGCCGACGACGATATCGACTGATCCATTTTTCAAGCCCTTAACCGTTTCGGTCTGCTGCTTTTTAGAGCGGAAACGGCTCATCAAGCCGACCGTGATCGGATAATCCTTGAACCGTTCGCTCATCGTTTCAAAATGCTGCTGAGCCAATATCGTCGTCGGTACAAGGAAAGCCACTTGCTTGCCATCCAATACCGCTTTGAATGCAGCACGGATGGCGACTTCTGTTTTTCCGTAGCCGACATCGCCACAAATCAGGCGGTCCATCGGCCGTTCGTTTTCCATGTCACGCTTCACTTCATTGATCGAGCGCAGCTGGTCAACGGTTTCTTCATACGGGAACTCCGCTTCAAACTGACGCTGCATATCCTGCTCCTCGGAAAAAGCAAAACCTCTAAGCGCTTCTCTTTCTGCATACAGCTTGATCAGATCGTCTGCAATATCTTGGACCGCGGCCGATACTTTCGTGCGGGTCTTCTTCCATTCTGCGCCGCCCATCTTATGAAGCTTAGGTTCCTTTTCTTCAGAAGCGATGTATTTTTGAATCAAATCAATTTTATCGACCGGTACGAATAATTTATCATCCGCTTTATAAACAATGTGAAGATAATCTTTATGGACACCGCCACTTTCCAGGGTTTCAATACCGACAAAACGGCCGATGCCGTGATGGATGTGAACAATGTAATCGCCTGGTTTAATTTCGGAATAGCTCTTGATGCGCTCCGCATTTGTCAGCTTTTGAGCACGCGTTTTTTTCTTAGGCTGCTGTTTGAACAATTCCGAATCCGTAATGACGGTTAAACGCTGCAGCGGCATTTCAAATCCGGTCGACAATTCACCGTCCACCAAATAGATTTTGCCACCTTGAATTTCTGTTGATGGCACCGCGACTTCCGCTTCCATATCATAATCTGCCAGAACAGCACGGACTTTTTGCAGGCGGTCATCGCCCTGTGCCACGATAAAGATCTGGAATTTTCCTAATGTCCAGCGTTCCATTTCGGCTTTCAGCAGATGCATTTGTCCGTGGAATGATTGCATCGGCTTACAAGAAAAGGCGATGGACTTCTTAACCGAGACCATTGGGAACGTCCGAACGAATAAAGAAAGAAACGTCACTTTTTGCTGAAGCTTTGCCATTATTTCACGGAACGTATAAGTTAAGGAAACGTCATGCAAAAACTTTCCTTCTTCCAGCAACGATACAATCCAGTCGCCTTCTTCGCGCTCTAAGGTATCCGTCATTTCCTGGATGCGTCCCAATTCATCAAAAAAGACGAGTCCATTGCCCGGGAAATAATCACCTAAAAAAGCTGATTGCGTATCGATCAAGGAAGCATATTTCGCCAGCTGCTCCGGCGTCTCACCTTGCTTCAATAAATCAATATCGTGCTGAATGTGCTGAAGCATCAAAGCTTTCGTATCGTCAGCTTTTATTTTCTTCAAACTGGCTGCCAGTTTCCCTTCTAATTTCCCTGCCAGTTGAACCTTCTGGTCTTTCGACAACACTAGTTCACTTGCAGGCAAAATACAAAGCGATTGAACCTTCTCAAGCGACCGCTGATCGTCAGCAGAAAACAGCCGTAAAGAATCCACCTCTGTATCGAACAGCTCGATACGCACCGGATGTTCGAAATTCAAGGGATAAATATCCAAGATTCCTCCGCGAAGGGCAAATTCACCTGGTGTGGTTACCATCGGGGTGCGAGAATAACCCATTGCCACTAATTTCAGAAGCCATTCTTCTGTATCCAGTTCTTCGCCTTCTGATATCCTTAAAGTGGCATAATCCCATTGCGCTTTTGTCGGCAGCAACTTGCGCATTCCGGCAACCGGTGTAATGTAAATGCCTTTGCCGACGCTCTTCATATGATCAAGTGTATCAATACGGTGAGCGCGCAGTTCAGGTCCCGAAAAAGAAACTTCTGCAGCGATCAACTCTTCCGCTGGGTAAAGGTGAACCCGTTGTTCCCCTACCAATCGCACCAAATCATCGTATACACGCTGGGCATGCAATAAGTTTGGTGTCACAATCAACAAGGGAGTTTCTGTTTCAGACCAGATTGTTTGGTAAAAAATTGGCCTGGCGCTACCCGATAAACCAGAAATTAATTGATGATCCTGCCCCTTGTTCAAATCGGCTATAAATTTTTGCGTGTGGGTATCCTCCGAAAAGGTCTGTAAAATATGTTTCATCCAACTTCCTCCTTTCAAAAAAACACAAGAAACAGAAAAAAGCTCTGTACGCTGAATGCGTCAAAGCGATTATGCTCCATTAAATTGATTCATTACTTCGAGATACGGTTTGGATATCCAGGTTTCACAGGCTTCAGCACTTTTTTTAATGGCCTCTGCCACTTCCGGAGTTTCTTCTTTCGAGAATCGCTGCAGCACATAGTCCGGTACTTTCATGCCTGCCGGTGGACGGCTGATGCCGATGCGCAGCCGATTGAATTCCTGGGTTCCTAAATGCTGAATCAGTGACTTGATGCCGTTATGTCCGCCCGCACTGCCTTTTTGGCGCAACCGCAATTGTCCGGTCGGCAAATCTAGGTCATCGTAAACCACAATGATATCTTCCAGGGCGACGCCGTAATAATCCATCAACGCACTGACACTCTCACCTGACAAATTCATGTATGTCAATGGCTTCAACAGCATTACTTTGCCTTCAGGCCGGTGGCTAATGGAATACATGCCTTTGAATTTGGATTGCGTCAACGGCGCGTTCCATTTGTCCGCTAAATAATCGACCACTTTAAAGCCGATATTGTGGCGGGTATCTTCATATGCTTTGCCCGGATTCCCTAAGCCAATAATCAGTTTCATATCCATCTTCCTTTGCTTTTTCACTGCCTTCTATTTTATCATAATTGAGCTTTAAACAAAAAAATAGGGACTGTCTCTCGACAGCCCCTTATTTCCTGTTCATATTTACGCCTCTTTGTTCTCGTCTTCTTCTGAATCGCCGCCAACCACTTCTGGTTCAGCGTCTTCGTCAGAAACAGTCTCAAGCTCGTCCATTTCTTCCTGAGTACGAGGAGCTGTTGCAGAAACAAGAATGAAGTCATCTTCATCTAAAATTTCATAAGACACAGTTCCACGGATATCGCCGACTGTGATGGTATCACCAATCGCCAATTCTGTGATGTCGATTTCCAATGCATCTGGAATATCAGAAGGTTTCACACGAATATTCACTTCACGGTTAGGCTGAGTGATAAAGCCGCCTTCTTTTTCGCCTACTGATTCGCCAGTCAAGTGAACAGTTGCTGCCACTTCAAGCTCATCAGACATATTGATTGCTAAAAAGTCAACGTGTTTAAAGCTGCCTTTTAACGCATCCATTTGATAATCACTCAATACAACATTTTTAGTCGTACCGTCAATTTCAAGGCTGATTACACCATTACGTCCAGATTCACGCAAAGTTTTAATCAAGTCAATTTCCGATACAGTTACCGGTGTAGTTTCAGTTTGGAAACCGTAAACTACGCCTGGTACATTGCCTTGTGTACGAAGTTCAGTCAACGCAGAATTCTTGTTGCTGCTTTCTCTTTTTTGTGCTGTCATTTTTACAGTCATTACTTTCAGCCTCCAGTTATATTAAAAGTACATAATTTCGATAGGTACATAAACAGTATATACCCTTTTCGTACAATAATGAAACCTATTACACAGAAAGGTGGTTGTAATGATCAATCAAAGAGCGTACTGACAGATTTTTGTTCATGAACACGGACAATTGTCTCGGCCAATAACCGCGCCACAGACAATTGCTTGATTTTAGGAGATTTCTTTTCTTCAGGCAATGCAATCGAGTTAGTGATAATCAATTCCTTGATTACCGAGTCGTTGATGCGTTGTACAGCTGGGCCTGATAAAACAGGATGTGTACAGCAC
>JASLAI010000087.1 GCA_030147225.1 Planococcus sp. (in: firmicutes)
GTGTTTCAATTCCTTCTGCTAATGGAGTAGATCCAATTTCCAATGCTTTCTTCAAAAATTTATCAGCTACTCTCTGCTTTTCAGAATCAGTCGCAACATCCTGGACGTATTGCATATCCAGTTTCATATACTTTGGCTTAAGGTCCGCCAGCATTTCGATTGTGCTGTATCCCTCGCCTACATCATCCAAGGCATAATCAAATCCTTTATCCTTGTAATAGGCCAGAATTTTCTTTAAATGCTCTAAGTCATCCACCTTTTCTGTTTCCACCACTTCAAATACCAAAGATTTCGGATCTACACCTAACTGCTGAGACAGTGAAATGGTCGAGCGCAAGCAAAACTCAGGTGAATAAATCGAAGTAGGGATAAAATTGATGAAGGCCTTTTCCTTTTTTAGTACAGCCGCATATTTCACTGCAGTCATTCGGCAAACCCGGTCCAAGGCATACAAGCGTCCTCTGGTTTTTGCTGCCGGAAAAATCTCATTCGGATAAATCATCGAACCGTCTTCGTTTTGAAAACGCGCCAGCATTTCGTAGGCAAAGATGTTTTCATCGGCATTTACAATCGGCTGATAATGACATGTTAACCGTTCATTTTTGATGACATCATCAATCCATTCGCTTGCAAAAACCTGGCTTATTTTCTCTATAGGCTGCCAAGCTTCCTGATCAACGCGGAATACAGCTTGATCCATATCCAATAGATCCGCGCAAAAGTCCAGAAATTCACGCGCTCCTTTTTCATCCACCTGCAACTTGTTTTTTTTCTGGACGACCTCAATCTCTCTTCTCTTCAAATGATCTATGACTATCTGTAAAACCGAAAGATTGGTTTCCCCTTCCAGTTTGATTTCAAATTTAATCGCTGCTACGGAACAGTTATTACATTGCATCTTACTTCACTCCCTGTTATATAGTACTTATAGTTTACTTTATCTTACACAAAAACTGCTAGTTTTTTGTTAAAAAATACAATTATTTATTTTGGTTCTTATTCTCTTTTTTAACTAATTTTAATTAGAGGGTATTTTCAGTCGAGCTAGAATTTATTTTAGTATATGGGAATATGCTGACTCTGCTTTCCATCTAAGCCAAAAGCCCGATTTTATTTCATTCACAAAGGAGAATGGTCATGGGAAAACTCGTTGTAGCGATGTATTTGACGCTTGATGGGGTCATGGAAGAACCGTCGTGGACTGCACCTTACTGGGACGACGAAATAGCGAAGTTCCAGCTGGATTTGCTGTTCGGCAGCGACGCATTATTGCTTGGCCGGGTCACATATGAAGGATTTGCGGCAGCCTGGCCAGCGGCGGAAGATGAAGAAGGGTTTGCTGACCGCATGAACAAATTGCCGAAGTATGTGGCTTCCACGAGCTTGAAGCGTACCGAATGGAATGCACGCCTTATTACCACCAACGTCCCTCAGGAAGTCGCCAGACTGAAAAAAATAGGACAGCGGCTCTTGGTCTACGGCAGTGCTGAACTTATTGAAACCTTACTGACACATGATTTAATCGACGAATTGCACCTTATGACGTTTCCACTCGTTTTAGGAGAAGGCAAACGCCTGTTCAAGGAAAACGCCGACCAGAAAATGTTCAACCTCCAGAAAATCCGTTCAACAGATTCGGGTATTTTAATTGCCAGCTATACTCCGGACAGATAAAACTGAAAAAAGGCTTCCCTAAAGGGAGCCTTTTTTGCAATCATGACTTGCTGAATTTCTTTTTGGCATAGACATAAGTGACTGCCAACGCAGCGACCAGCACGCCGCCTTTGATGATATCGAAAGCGTAATAAGGAAGGTTCATAATTGTTAAGCCGTTCAGTAGGATACCAATGACTGCGGCTCCAAAAAACGTCCCGAGTGCATTCGGTTTGCCTGCCCCTAACACCGAGTAGCCGACAAAGACAGCTGCCACAGCTTCCATCATTAATGGAGCTCCCGCATCAATCTGCCCTGAACCTACCCGGGCCGTGAACAGGATACCGGCCATGGAAGCAAAGATGCCTGAAACGACATAAGCAATAAATTTCACTTTTTTGACGCTGACGCCTGACAGCGTAGCTGCTTCCGCATTTCCACCTGTCATATAAAGCACTCTTCCCCAGCGTGTGTGGTTGAGAAGGACATAAGAAGCCAGAACCATAACCAGCATGATCCAAACTGGAACTGGCAGACCCAGCATCTGTCCTTGGCCAATCCATAAGAACGCTTCTGACAATTGCCCGGGCGCTGTTCCACCTGAAGTCAGAGGCATATTGTTATAGATCGAATAGCCTTCTGTATACGTACGGTGCAAACCAGCGACGATATACATCATGCTCAACGTGGCCAGCAGATCAGGGATGCCTATTACCACGATAAGGAAACTGTTGACCGCTCCAACTGCTACCCCAATAAGCAACGGCAAAATCAATACGAGCCACAAGGGCATGTCATACCAGACCATCAATGAGGCAGCAACGACCGTAGACAGCGACATCGTCGAACCTACAGAAAGATCAAATCCATTCACCACTAAAGTGAACGTTACGCCTAAAGCCAATAAGGTGACGATGGAAATAGAGCGCAGGATGTCTGTGAAATTGCCATATGTGAAAAAGGCATCACTGATTGTACTGAAATAAAAGATGATAAAGACCAGGAGCGCAATGGCGCCATATTTAAACAGAAACTGAATTGCGTTGTCTTTCACCGAGCCCCTGTTTTTCCCCAAGTTCTTCTTTTCCGCCGCTTGCATACAATAAAATCCTTTCTTGGGTCGCTTCTTGTCGTGATAGTTCTTTCACGATTTGACCATTGTACATTACCAGAATGCGATCGGAAATTCCGATGGCTTCATGAATTTCACTTGAAAAATATAAACACCCTTTGCCGCTTTCGGCCAATTGGCGGATCAATTTAAAAATATCGACTTTGGCTCCGATGTCTACGCCTTTCGTTGGCTCATAGAACAAGTACAAAGCGGAGTCGAGAGAAATCCATTTGACGATTGCTACTTTTTGCTGATTTCCTCCACTTAAGTGAATAAGCGGAGTTTCGGTATTATTCGTTTTGATGCGAAGGCGTTCAATGATTTGATTAGCAAAACGCTTTTCTTCTTTACGATCCATCAGCAGGCGCTTGGAAAATTTCTTCAGATTCGGAAATGAGGCATTGGTTTCCAGGGATTCCTGAACAAATAATCCTTCTTTTCTACGTTCTTCGGGAATCAGGGCCATTCCTGCTTTGATGGCGTCTGCGGGGTGTTTGATTTTAGCTGTTTTTCCTGACAGCTTAATCGTACCTGAGGTTAACGGAGTGCCGCCGAACAAAGCTTTTGCCAGTTCCGTTTTGCCCGCACCTACGAGACCGACGACACCAACCACTTCACCGGATGCAACCGTCAGCGATAAGTCTTTGAGCTTTTGGCCATCCGATAAATTTTCCACTTCCAGCAACGTCTTACCGATGTCGTGCGCCCGCGGTTCCAGCTCGTTGCTTAGCGCTGCCCCGAGCATCGCTTCAATGACCTGATCTTGATCAGCTTGTGAAGTCTCATAAGTTTTGACAAGCGTGCCTTCCCGCATGACCGTGATCCGGTCGCTGATTTCAAACACTTCAGGTAAACGGTGGGAAATAAAGACACATCCTACATCTTGTGCTTTTAATTTCGTAATGACAGCATACAGTTTTTCCGATTCATGAATCGACAGCGGCGCCGTCGGTTCATCAAAAATAATGATTTTTGCGGAATGGACCAATGCTCTTGCAATCAACACCATCTGTTTTTCCGCCAATGTCAGGTTTGCTGCTTTTTGTTGGACATCAATGCTTTCCGCTTGAAGCTCGAGCAATGCCGAATAGGCCCGCTTGTTGATCTTTTGTTTGGATACGAAGGGATTGCCCTTCTCCGCAAACGTGTCGAGAAGAATATTTTCCGCAACCGTTAACTCCGCTACAATTGCAGTGTCCACTTCCTGATAGACGCAGTAGATTCCTTGCTCTTTGGCTGCTTTCGGCGATTCCAGACGGATTTCTGAACCGTCGAGCCGAATTGCTCCTTCATCCTGCGGATAGACTCCTGACAGAATTTTAATCAATGTGCTTTTTCCTGCTCCGTTGACGCCAAGAATGGCATGGACTTCTCCTTTATTCAACTGGAATTCGGCTCCTTGAAGCGCCGTCACTGGACCGAATCTTTTTCCGATGGCGGTCATGGAAAGTAAAAGTTCTCCCAT
>JASLAI010000422.1 GCA_030147225.1 Planococcus sp. (in: firmicutes)
GAGGGATTCCCCCACCAAAAACGACAAGGCGCCCATTATTGGTTGTATTTAATCCATAAAGTTCGGCCGCAGGAACTGTTGCATCAGCCAGGGCAGATGTCGGCATTTTCAGAGCGACAGATGTCCAGGCTTTATTTTGGGCAATGTCAATACTCGCCAGCCACGCATCATCCATCCGGTGAATGGCCACTAGGTTGCCGCCATCATCTACAACGGAAATAACCATGGAAATGCCAAGTTTAGTTGCTTCTTCTTCAGCACCAGCAATAATTTCTTTTGCCAATTCTAAGGTAATTTTGTTCATTGGAATGAACCTCCTTGTTTTTCTATAAGCCTATAGGAAAACGCGTTACCTATTAAAATTTCCATGAGGATCAATGACAAACTTTTTGGAAGCGCCTTGGTCAAATTCAGCGTATGCCTCTGGTGATTGGTCTAAAGTAATGACCGTTGCATTTACCGCTTTGGCAATTTGTGCTTTTCCGCTCAAGATCGACATCATCAAGTCACGGTGATATCTCATAACCGGAGTTTGGCCTGTTACAAAAGTGTGTGCTTTTGCCCAACCCAGTCCTAAGCGCACCTTCAGGGTTCCAATTTTTGCATCCTCATCAGAAGCGCCTGGATCACCGGTTACATAGAGTCCAGGTATACCAAGACGTCCACCTGCACGCGTAATTTCCATAATGGAATTTAATACAATAGCTGGTGCTTCACCGGCTCCCTCGCCATGTCCAGTGGCTTCAAAGCCGACGCAATCAATGGCGCAATCAACCTCTGGGACACCCAGGATTTGAGCAATTTGTTCACCGAGATTTGAATGTTCACGAAGGTTTACTGTTTCACAGCCGAAACTATGGGCCTGTGCAAGGCGCTCCTTGTTTAAATCACCCACGATGACAACAGATGCACCTAGCAGTTGGGCAGAATGGGCAGCAGCTAAACCTACAGGGCCAGCCCCGGCAACATAGACAGTAGCTCCTGGTTTTACACCAGCACTTACTGCACCATGATAGCCCGTCGGAAAAATATCAGAAAGCATCGTTAAATCAAGTATTTTTTCCATCGCTTGATCTTTATCCGGAAATTTCAGCAACTGGAAATCTGCGTAAGGAACCATCACATATTCCGATTGGCCACCGACCCATCCGCCCATGTCGACATAGCCATAAGCAGACCCTGGGCGATCCGGATTTACGTTCTCGCAAATATGTGTATCTTGCTCTTTGCAACTGCGGCAGCGGCCACAAGCAATATTAAAAGGTACAGACACCAGGTCGCCTTTTTTGATGAATTCAACATCACGGCCCACTTCAATGACTTCGCCTGTAATTTCATGGCCGAGGACAAGCCCTTCAGGAGCTGTCGTCCGACCGCGCACCATGTGTTGATCACTTCCGCAAATATTGGTTGTAACAACTTTTACAACCACTCCATGTTCACATTTACGCCCTACGTTTAAGGGATTTACCCCAGGACCGTCTCTAATGATTAATTCAGGGTAGCTAATATCTTCAACAGTTACACTTCCAGCACCTCTGTATACAACCGCTCTGTTTCCTGCCATTTCTGTCATCTCCTATCTAATTTTTCACATATGAGATTGAATCTTTACACCAGGGCCAGCATCGAAGAAGGGTTTAGAATGTGTTATATTATATTTAATATTCTCTATCTTCTATTTATTCTAAATTATGATTCTTTTTATTGGAAGAACGCACTTTTTTGTGAGAAGGTTACCAAAAGGATACTTTCAGGAAGAAATGGAAGGAAGGGGCAGTCTCATGGATGATTTACGGTCAGAGATAAAAAGGGAAATTGAGTGTGGCGAATTTAATTGTGAAAAAGAACTGACCTTATCGATTATTAGCGGCAAATGGAAAATCATCATTATTTACTATTTAGAAACAGAGGGTGTTTTACGATTCAGTGAAATCAAACGCTTACTTCCAAAAATTACACATAAGGTACTGACTACTCAAATCAGAGAATTAGAAGAAGATGGGATTGTTCATCGGAACGTCTTTCCTGAAGTTCCGTCGAAGGTAGAATATTCGTTAACAACTTTGGGAGAAAGCCTAATTCCAATCGTTTTGATGATGGACGACTGGGGAAAGAAGAACATAAAACTTTACCCTATTGCAAAGCGTGTATAAGAATTTTTTCATAAGGTTGTCTTTTATTTCAACGTATTGCTAATGCCTAATTAAGAGTGGCTGCGGAGAACCCTGCCCTAAGTAAATGAGCCGTTTTTAAAACAATTACGTAAGTTTTCAATCAATAATAGTAGTGAAAAAACCATCAGCTTACTGATGGTTTTTTATTATATACATTCCATTTCGCGGACAATTGCCTTTCCGCCTGAGTTAAGCGGTTAATTACGAATGCTTAATAAATGACTATAATGAATGCTGACAGGTTCATAAAGATCAATTTCGCAGTAAAACTGTTTTTGTGTCCCTATTTCTAATGCCGACTTTTTCTTACTCGCTGTCCCTATGTCAAAAGCAGACACCTAAAAATAAAACCAATTTATAAAAATAATACAAATGAACCGTAAGTAATAGCAATATAAAATCAGAAAAGTACAATTAATTCTAAATATTTTCCTAACCCAATATTTTTTGCTTATGATAAGCTACTATTAAACTAGTTAGAAAGCGCTTACATAGAAGAGTGACCAACATCTCACTCCAGGGAGAAGATAACATCCCTCTACCTCTTGTTTTTTAAAAACACCTATCCATAATTCCCAGAAAGGCGGTGATAGCTTAAGCTGCAACACCTATCAAAAAATTGGAAAATGGAGGTTTTTTATGAAAAGATCAGCAGCGCTTATTATGATTGTTGTAATGCTATTTGGAATGGTGGGAACAAATTCAGTGTTTGCTCAAGATAAAAGTAGCCAAAATGGGAACGCGAACGGAAAGAACAAACCGCAAATCGAACTAAAGCACAGCTCCTATAAAGCTGTTCTGCCAGCTGGTTATAATGCTAATAAAAAAAGGGCATACCCGGTTATTTATGTGATGCCTGAAGATGGAACAACGGAAATCAACCAAGATGCTGTTAAGATGGCGGAAAGATTGATAAAGACGGATAACTCGTTGGAAGCGATTTTAATACTTACTGCCTTTGATGAGGAAGCGGAACTTGTTTCTGAAATGAAGAAAATCGTCGCAGATGTAGATGCTAGATACAAGACCATTCCTACATCCGATGCAAGAGCCGTTTTTGGTGTTGGAATTGGAGGCTATATGGCGTATATCCTGGGATTACATACTTTAGGAGAAGATGGGGTTCCAAAAATAACAAAGACTCCTGATTTATTCGGGGCTATTGCTAGTGTAAGAGGAAATTTTGTTGGAGAAGACAATATTTGGTATGAGGATTATGGCAGTGTACATGACGTTTTGAATGGATTTAATGCTGGTGATCTTGCTAGATTTTACACGTATTTAGATGCGCCGACAGAGGATTCTTGGACATCTATGAGTGGATCGACTGGTGATCTTGGGAAACTATTTATTGGGAAAAATACAATGTTTCCATATAGTGTCCATGAGTTTACTGCCAGACACGGTAGTTTTGATGATGCTTTTTTAACTGAATCTATGAATCGTATTATGGATAGGTTAAGTGACTTTTTTACTGCGAAATTGCTTACGGGCAGTTCATTTTCATTAAGTCCTCAGGCTTTACCATCTGAAGCAGCGTCAGTCACACTGTCATATGATATTACGGTTAAAGATTCGTTACAACATTTTTCCAAAGAAAAAGAGACGATGTGGTTCAACGTCACAATGACGGATCCGGATTCAAATGAAATTATACACAGTGAAAAAGTGAAACAAACCGTTACCAATGAGGGGAATTTTCAAGGGGAGTTACAGCTTCCGAATCTAGTCAATGGTGTAAATACGAATATAGAAATGTCAGTTACGATTCTTGGAAAAGAAATTAGTTTA
>JASLAI010000131.1 GCA_030147225.1 Planococcus sp. (in: firmicutes)
TAGCCATCTGCTGCTGTCACCAGATCAATTCTTCCCCAGCCATTCGACTCGTCGATTACAGGATAGCCTGATTCAATTTCTGTGGTATACAGGACTTCTCTGCGCTGCTCATCTGTCAAATAAGGCTGGCGCGTTTCTAATAAAACTTCCGCGCCTTTAGGTACGACAGGAGCCAAGCCTTTTGTTCCTGTTTGCGGCAATCCATAGGTAAGCTTTTCGCGGTAAAATTCTTTATTCGCTTCATGGTCTTCCCATTTCTCTTCATCGTATGCATTCTCAAACTCATAGTCCTCTGTTACGGTATGGGCGTATTCGTATAAGCTCATTCCTTTTGATTCGGCTAATTCACCAAATACCTCTCCAGCATTTTCATAAGCTTTCTCCAATACCTCTTTGTTTTCTTCATTGTTGTAGGCAAATGCAGTCATCGCTGTAGACTGGATTCTTGCCCCGATTACATCAAGCGGTGAGTGCATTCCGCTGACGATTCTATTCTCTCCCATTTGAGCAGCTCTTGTTAAAAATTCAGCATAGCGTTCCGGCGTTGCGTAAGCAAATCCGAAGGTTGATAAATAAGATGCACTTGTGTGTCCACTTGGAAAGGCCCCATCTTTTCCTCTTCCATCTTCTGCGATTCTCTTGACATATTCGAGGGCAGGGATTACTTTTACATTCGATTCATACTGCTGGTAATGTCTTTCACCTGTCTCTTTGCTGCCTCCTGAAGGCAGTTTCTCAGAACCTTTTTTACCGCTGCCGATGGTTTCCCAGACAGGCAACCCGTTTGCATCAACAACTTCTTTCACTTCACCATTGGAATTCATTCTATAGGGTCTCGGAGAAGAGTAAAAATACTTCGCCGGGTTTGATGAAGAAGGATTTCTGAATCTGATCAGATGGACCAGATCCATGGCATCCGAAAGTTCAGATGCTTCCCATTGCCCCATTCCTTGGCTTTGGTCTTCAACCGTTGTCTCTTCCAATACTTTATTCATATCTTCGGGAGATCTTACAATACTTGTTTGCGGATTTACAATGGCTGCGTATGTATTTGCTAAAGGTCCATAGCCTTCGATCATGCTATATATCTTATCCCGCTGATCATCGTAATAAGCCGCCAACGCCTCTTCATCTGTTCGGTTGTTCGTGACTTCTTCCACATATTTAATGTTGGCTTCCCAAGTCTCCGTATCTCTAATTTCTTCATTGGCAAATGTTTTCTTATCTGCCACGGCTATTGTCTTGTCATTTTTGAAGCCGTCAAAATAAACGCTAGGGCCGTCGCCATAGTTCGCAATTTTACCGGTTGCACCTGGTTTGCTTAACGCTGTTCCGTCTCTCCAATCCGGTTGATTTATCGACCAGACTTGCTCAAACCCATCCAAAATTTTAATGAAAGGATTCGTCGCAGCTATATTTTTTAAGATAGGATCATTGGCATTCCCGCCGTTATCCACTGCCGGCAATGGCTGCTCAACTTCAGGTGGATCTGTGTTTACTTCGTCATCCGTTCCTTGCGGTTTTGAAGGTCTTGAGTTTTTTTCGCTTTTGGAAGCTTTATTCGTTTTATTGGATTTACCTGCAGCAGATTCGGCAGACCAAGCCTTTACAACAGATGTTGAAACCTCCTGTTTTTCATAAGTTTTGTCTGCAAATAGAGTTGGACTGGCAGCTTGAACAGGAAGTACAGAAGATCCCATCGCAAGCATTGCAAGTATTGCCACTGATTTTTTATTAAAGAATTTCATATTTTCACATTCTCCTTTTCTACTGATAAATGGTTTTCGAACATATCGGTTTTTGGGAACCCACTCGTTTTAGTATATAAAACCAATGTTATGGGAGTTTAGGTACTATATTAAGCCTGTGTAAATTTAGCAGCTGGTATTCGCTTGAAATATCTCTGGATATTGCTGCGCATATAAAAAAGAGATAAACAGTAAAAAAGACTACTTCCTTTTCAGGAAATAGTCTTATTGTTAATTACTGAATATCTTTACTGACTTCAATCATGGAGAGTAAGATACAAAAAATTTATACGTGTTCTTCCCGGCTGTTTTGGCTCGGTATAAAGCAGTATCTGCATTTTTTAAAAGCGCGTCCAACTCGATTTTGTCATTGGAAGGATAAGCCACAATTCCAATGCTGGCGGATAGTTGATATCCTTCGTCCCAAGTACTTAAGCTGTCGAGGATTTGTTCTGCATCACGACTGATCTCTTCTTCGCTGGCACCGTTGGGAAAATGCATCAGGAACTCATCTCCTCCAAGACGGACCGCAAAAGCTTTATCGTTGCGCTCATTAACAAATAGTTGAACTTTGGATGCAACTTGTTTCAATACGAGATCCCCAGCATCATGGCCATGCACATCGTTCACTTTTTTGAATCCGTCCAAATCGAGGAAAAACATAACGCCTCCCTCTGCAGCGTGTTCGTTATAAAACCTCGAAAAATACCGTCTATTGTAAAGATCGGTCAATGCATCCCGATAAGCAAAACGCTCCAAGTTCAAATAGTAGGAAAACATCCGAACAATCCGCTGCAATAATTTGATGCTTTTGTCATCAAAGCGACTGATCTCATCATTCACTGCGCATAAGGTCCCGAACTTTTCTCCGTTTGTAAGCGAAATTGGAATGCCCAAATAAGAACGGACATTGGCTCCTTCCATGGCCGCTCTTAAATAATCCAAGCTTCTCTCTTCCCTTGTATCTTCATAAATCAACGGCTGTTTTTTGTCAAAGTCAACTTGACGGCATAAAGAATCACTAATATTCAACATCATGTTTTCAGCTATAGGAATACCTGTCTCATGATCGGAATGCTTCAAAATCAGCTGCTTGTTGCCACGGATAGAGCTCAAATAAAGCAATTGGTCCGGCAAAATTTCTTTAGCCAAATCCAGCACATCACTCGCCAACTCATCAAAATC
>JASLAI010000142.1 GCA_030147225.1 Planococcus sp. (in: firmicutes)
TCGGTAAGTGCCTGTCTGACCATTTCCTTTAATGAAGTAATTTCGTGAAAAGCCAATTCCGGTCCTTTTTCACGATAAGTTCTTTCAATTAAATCCGAACGAAGCAGGACATTCGCCATCATTTGCGCAGGGCCATCATGAATTTCCCTGGAGAGACGCTTTCGTTCCTCCTCTTGCGCTTCAATGATGCGGAGGCTATAATCTTGATTTGTCTTGTTCTTGCCAATAGCTTCATCAACATTTTCAAAATCGGAAGTCAAATAACTGCTTGTTACATTAATTTTGTTGACTAGACTCTCAGCCCGTTCGATCGTTTGCAGTAAGATTTGAAGTCGGCGCTGCAATTTGTCACGCTTCTGCCGATACTTTTTTTCTTCATTTCGATTAAGTGATAATTGTACTTGAAGGTCATTTGCCTGCTCGTATACTTGGCGAACCTGACTTTCTGTAAAAGAGTTGAAAAATTGAGAAACTTCCGCCAATCGTCGACGAGCCGCACGCGTTTTCTCTTCAAGAAGATCTCCAGCTTCAATAACTCGGGCGATATTTAAGCGGACATCTTCGAGTTCATCTTTCATCTTTTCATAACTTTGGCGACTTTCTTCACTAATGACGAAAATATCTTGTTTTGCCTGTTCTATTCCCGCCAGCATTTCATCAAAAATAGAATCAGGTGTTTTTCCACCGATTTTCTTTGCCATTTCAAAACCGCCTTAGCTATACTGACTGTATCTAGGTAAATTCCTTACTTCTTTATACCTTGTCGGCTTTAATAAGTATATCACTATATAAGCAAGACCATATTAAAGATACATTACAAATTATCTGATTTTATTTTACAACAGGAGGCGTGAAATTGCGAGAAAATTACACAACTGTAGGCGATTCTGCCAATGCAGAAATACTTATCCAAAAATCTAGGTTCATTGGACATGCTGCACGGGCTGAAACTGAACAGCAGGCAATTGAGTTTATTAATTCAATTAAACTTCTTCACCGGACGGCAACCCATAATTGCTCGGCTTATCTGATCGGCGAACATGACTCTATCCAGAAAGCGAATGACGACGGAGAACCAAGTGGCACAGCAGGATTTCCAATGCTCGAAGTCTTGAAGAAAAAAGGGCTTAAAGATACCGTATTGGTTGTTACCCGCTATTATGGCGGCATAAAATTAGGAGGCGGAGGCTTGATACGAGCCTATGGAAAAGCTGCGTCGGAAGCTCTTGCCGCTTCCGGTATCGTCGAAAGAAAATTGCATCACTTGATGAAAACTTCCATTGACTATACTTGGCTCGGCAAACTAGAAAATGAAATCCGACAATCTGCATTCCCACTGGATCATCTTGAATATACTGAAGGCGTGAATCTCTATATTCATGTGCCTGTTGAAAAAGAACAGGAATTTATTAACTGGATAAATGAACTAACGAATGGTCAAGCCAAGATCAGTATAGAAAACAGTGAGTTTCTTGAATTTAAATTGTAATAGTTCTTTTTATTTACGCATTTCAAAATTAACTGTATAATATCAACAGCTAAGAAAAAACAAATATATTCATGGAGATTCTGTCCAGTTGTCATAGTCATAGCAGCCAATACTAATTAAAGATTGGATTAATCCGACTTAAATACTCGGTTGGCCCATAATCTATGGAGGAGCAACTAATATGAACCGAAAAGTTTATCGGAAAACCAAATCGAGCCGGAAACGAACCATTCTCAAAGTAATTGCCACCCTAGCGGTTTCGCTGCTCATCTGCGTTTCTGCCTATGGAATTTACTTAGTAAAAAAAGCAGAATCGGCAGCAGATAGTGCTTATGAATCCGCCGGAAACGACACTGAAACTGTCGAACCCCTTACAGATAATATATCCATCCTTTTCATTGGAGTTGATGATAGTGAGGAACGAGGCCAAAGCGATGACAATATACGTTCAGACGCCCTCGTTTTAGCCACATTAAACAATAAAGACAAGTCCATTAAATTAGTGAGCATCCCTCGTGATACGTATACGTATATTCCTGATGGCGGATCCGAGGACAAAATCACTCATGCCTATGCGTATAACGGTGCCAACTCGACCATTGAAAGCGTAGAAGAATTATTGGATGTACCAGTTAATTATTACCTCCGCATGAACTTCGATGCATTTATTGATGTGGTGGATGCCCTAGGCGGAATAAAAGTCGAGGTGCCGTACGATATCGTAGAACAGGATGAAAATGATTCACAAGGTGCTGTTGAATTAAAAGAAGGCATACAGTTTTTAAACGGCAGCGAATCACTTGCCCTTGCAAGAACTCGTCATTATGACAACGATATTGAACGAGGCAAACGCCAACAGATGATTTTAGAATCTATTATGAATCGTGCCTTATCGGTCGGATCAATTACCAAATATGGAGATGTATTTGAAGCAGTTGGAGATAATATGAAAACAGACATGACCTTCCAGGACATGAAAGAGCTTTTCGAGTACGCCAAGAATGGGAAGCCTGATGTAGAAACCATGACGCTCGACGGTTACGATGATATGTCCACCGGTATTTATTACTGGAAGTTAAAAGAAGAATCTCTATTGGAGATACAGGATATTCTCCAAAGTCATCTGGGTTTAAAACCAGATACGTCAAATTTAACGGATAATGGTTCCGAACAAAAAGTTGCAGACTACCCAATTGAAGAAAATGAAACACCACAGTAAAGTGAACTGTGGTGTTTTTTTGCCTCTTGTGGAATTCATTAAATTTTTCATCTGCGCGCTAAAGAAATTTTAAAGTCTTATGTAGCAAAACCGGAGTTTTTGCCAAATAAAAAGATTGAACCAAAAGCATAAGCTTCAAGTTCAATCTTTTTATTTGCTTATCATTCGCACTAAATTTAAAAGTGGACGGTAATTCTTTCCAGCCAATCCGACAACTTCTACAAAAAGTTCTATTGCTACCAACATGACACTGATCAGCAAGATTCCTCCCCATAAAGTCGCTTGAGAGAATAAGAGTGCCGCTAGGCCAAATAAAGCTGCAATCCCATAAATGATCAAAACAGTTTGACTATGTGAGAAGCCGATATTCAGTAAGCAATGGTGCAAATGAGATTTATCTGCTTCCGAAATGGATTTCTTTTCACGCACTCGACGAACAATAGCAAAGAATGTATCTGATATCGGTACACCCAGCATGATGACAGGGATAATCAAAGCTACAACTGTAACGTTCTTAAAGCCCATTAATGCCAAGACTGATATCATAAACCCTAGAAATAGT
>JASLAI010000049.1 GCA_030147225.1 Planococcus sp. (in: firmicutes)
CCGTGTGAACAATATATTGACAGCAATCGAGCAACAAGACGCAGAGACAGCCATTCGCGAGTTTAAGGCGTGGAGTGAATGGCTACAAAAGGAGAGAATACGCAATGGCAATGATTCGTGATATTTTTAAACGCAATAAAGACAGCAAAGAAACAACGATGCCTTCAAAATCCGCAAAAGATGTTCCTGAAGGATTGATGACCAAATGCCCTTCCTGTAAAGAAATTACCCTGACCAAGGATTTGAATAAAAATTATAAAGTTTGCCCGAAATGCGATCATCATTTTAAAATGACCGCTTATGAGCGTATAGATAGCCTATTGGATCTAGGAAGCTTTGAGTCGATGGACGACCATTTGAAGTCGGAAAATCCGCTCGGTTTCCCGGGTTATGCGGAAAAAGTACAAGCAGATAGTGAAAAAACTGGCTTGAACGAAGCTGTTTTGACAGGATCCGGTAAATTACAGGGACAGGATATCGTTTTGGCCGTGATGGATTCCCACTTCCGAATGGGATCAATGGGCTCGGTTGTCGGCGAGAAAATCACCCGTGCTATTGAAGCCGCTACTGAACGCAAATTGCCATTTATCATTTTTACAGCCAGTGGCGGAGCACGTATGCAAGAAGGTGTATTGTCTCTTATGCAAATGGCTAAAACCAGTGTAGCGTTAAAACGCCATAGCAATGAAGGCTTGCTTTTCGTATCGGTATTGACGCATCCAACGACAGGCGGTGTATCGGCAAGCTTTGCATCGGTGGGCGATATCAATATCGCCGAACCGAAAGCCTTGATCGGTTTCGCTGGACGTCGTGTGATCGAACAGACAGTCCGTGAGAAGCTTCCGGAAGATTTCCAGACAGCGGAATTTTTATTGGATCATGGACAATTGGACGCGGTTGTGCACCGTGCATCAATGGAAAAAACTTTGGCGACTATCGTGCGTCTTCATACGAAAGGAGCTGTGGCAAATGGCTAAGAAAAACGGAAAAAAATCAATGCCTTTTGAAGAACCGCTTATCCAGCTCCGAGCGAAGATTTCAGAGTTGAAGGAATATACAACAAATGCCGAAGTAGACTTAAGTTCGGAAATCAAGTCTCTAGAAGACCGTTTCTCTAAACTGGAAGAAGAAATTTATGAGAACATGAAACCATGGGATCGTGTACAAGTGGCCCGCCATCCTGAACGGCCGACAACTATGGATTACATTCCATTGATTTTCAATGACTTCATTGAATTGCATGGGGATCGCCTATACGGGGACGATGCAGCAATTGTCAGCGGAATTGGTTCTTTCCACGGACAGCCGGTAACAATTATCGGTCATCAGCGCGGCAAGGACACAAAAGAAAATGTGCGGCGCAATTTCGGTATGCCTCATCCCGAAGGCTACCGAAAAGCATTACGCTTGATGAAACAGGCAGAAAAATTCAATCGTCCGATCATCTGCCTGATCGATACGAAAGGCGCCTATCCAGGCAAGGCTGCGGAAGAACGCGGACAAAGCGAAGCAATTGCGCGCAATCTTGTGGAAATGGCTGGACTTGAAGTTCCTGTTCTGTCCATTGTCATTGGAGAAGGCGGAAGCGGCGGTGCATTGGCACTCGGCGTGGGCAACCAGATATTGATGTTGGAGAATTCAACGTTCTCGGTCATTTCCCCGGAAGGAGCAGCATCTATTCTGTGGAAAGATTCAGCTCTTGCGCAAACAGCAGCTGAAGCGATGAAGATAACCGCTCCAGACCTATTGGAAATGAAAATAATTGAACATATGATTCCCGAGGTGCGTGGTGGAGCACATCACGACCCGCAAAAACAGGCAGCCATCATTTCAGAAGCAATCAGACGCTCTCTGGAAGAATTGAACGGCATGTCAGGCGAAGAGTTGATCAAACAGCGCTACAACAAATTCAAATCAATCGGTGTTTTCAGCGAGTAATGGAGAACCGCCTCGGCGGTTCTTTTTGTTTCCCCTGCAATAAAGCAGGAGCTTGGCTATTCAAAGCAGCCAGGCGTGCGCAACAAAATCTTAACACGTACAATCACTATTCAGGACTGACAGTAGCGTCTTGTCGTGGTAAGGTAAACAGAGTAAATGGACTGCAGGAGGTTTATTATGAAGAAAATTGGCGTATTGACAAGTGGAGGAGATTCACCAGGCATGAACGCGGCTGTCCGCGCTGTTGTGCGGAAAGGAATTTTCCATGGCATCGAAGTGGCCGGCGTATATTCCGGCTACCAGGGATTGATCGAAGGCAATATTAAAACACTTGAAGCAGGAGATGTCGGTGACATCATTCAGCGCGGAGGCACAAAGCTATATTCTGCGCGTTGCGAAGAGTTTCGTACGAATGAAGGTCAGTTAAAAGCGATTGAACAAATGAAAAAACAAGGTCTTGAAGGATTAGTGGTAATCGGCGGAGATGGTTCGTACCGCGGAGCTATGGCTTTGACTGAAAAAGGATTTCCATGTATCGGCGTTCCGGGAACCATTGATAACGATATTCCAGGAACTGATTACACAATCGGATTTGATACGGCGCTGAATACAGTAATTGAAGCGATCGATAAAATCCGCGATACAGCAACCAGTCATGAACGGACGTTCATTGTGGAAGTAATGGGGCGCGATGCTGGTGATTTAGCGTTATGGGCTGGTCTGGCCGGAGGAGCAGAAACCATTCTGATCCCCGAAGAGACTTATGATATTGATGACATGGTTGTCCGTCTACAAAAAGGGCGTGACCGCGGCAAGCGCCATAGTATTATCATCGTGGCAGAAGGAGTTATGGGCGGCAATGAGCTGGCCGAACTTATTAAAGAAAAGGCAGATATTGAAACACGTGTTTCTGTACTGGGCCATGTTCAACGTGGAGGATCTCCAACAGCCCGAGACCGCGTGTTAGGCAGCTTATTTGGCGCGCGAGCGGTGGAAGTTCTGCTTGAAGGTGTCGGAGGACGAGCTATTGGCATGAAGAATCATAAGGTGGTAGACTATGATATGACGGAAGCATTCACTGCTGAGCATAATGCGGATATGAGTTTGTATACTTTATCTAAAGAACTAGCAATTTAATATAGTAAATGGAGTGAGTTTATTGAGAAAAACGAAAATCGTTTGTACAATCGGACCTGCAAGTGAGTCACCAGAATTATTAGAAAGTCTGATCGAAGCAGGCATGAACGTTGCCCGCTTAAACTTTTCACACGGTGATCATGAAGAACATGCCTTGCGCATCAAACGGATTCGTGAAGCGGCTGAGAAAGCCGGTAAGATTGTCGGGATTCTGTTGGATACAAAAGGTCCGGAAATCCGCACCCATCGAATGGAGAATGATTCGATTGAATTAGTTACAGGTCAAAAAATTGAGATTTCCATGACAGAAGTGTTAGGAACTGCTGAGAGATTCTCGATTACTTATGAACAATTAATTGAAGATGTGGATACAGGATCGATCATTCTATTGGACGATGGTTTAATTGAATTGCGCGTTGAGAGCTTGGACAAGGAAAATGGCATCATTCATACGGTGGTTGAGAATGCTGGTACACTTAAAACCAAAAAAGGCGTTAACGTTCCAGGAGTTTCGGTTCAATTGCCGGGAATCACTGAAAAAGATGCACAGGATATTCTATTCGGCATTGAACAAAACGTAGATTTTGTGGCGGCTTCATTTGTAAGAAGAAGTTCTGATGTCCTGGAAATCCGTGGCTTGCTTGAAAAGAACGGCGGCTCGCATATCCAAATCATCCCGAAAATCGAAAACCAGGAAGGCGTAGACAATATTGATGAAATTATCATGGTTTCTGATGGCTTGATGGTCGCACGTGGAGATTTAGGCGTGGAAATTCCAGCCGAAGAAGTGCCATTGGTTCAAAAATCATTGATCGATAAATGCAATAGTGCCGGCAAACCGGTTATTACGGCTACACAGATGCTGGATTCTATGCAGCGCAACCCGCGTCCGACACGTGCAGAAGCAAGTGATGTCGCTAACGCTATTTTTGATGGCACAGATGCTATTATGCTATCTGGTGAAACAGCTGCCGGTCTTTATCCAATCGAATCTGTTCAAACGATGCACCGCATCGCAGAAACGACAGAAGCGGCACTGAATTACAAGCAGATCGTTTCAACTAGAAGAAAAGAAAAAGAATCGAATATGACAGAAGCAATCGGTCAAGCAGTGGCTTATACAGCTTTGAATTTAAAAGTTCAAGCAATCATTGCACCGACTGAAAGCGGCACAACCGCTAAAATGATTTCCAAATACCGTCCGGGAGCACCAATTATTGCCGTGACTTCTTCAGACAGACCAGCTCGTAAGCTGTCACTAGTATGGGGCGTTCAGCCAATCGTTGGAACCTCTGTAGAATCAACAGATGAATTGCTGGAAAAAGCGGTAGATGAAAGTTTGAAGCACGGTTATGTAAAACACGGTGACCTAGTCGTCATTACTGCAGGAGTTCCAGTTGGACAAGCTGGGTCGACTAATTTGATGAAAGTGCATGTTATTGGCGATATTCTGGCAAAAGGCCAGGGAATCGGCAAAACCGTTGCTTTTGGTGAAACGGTCGTTGTCAGAAATGCAGAAGAAGCGATGGCAGTCGATGTAGAAGGAAAAATTATCGTAACCATTGGAACGGACCGGGACATGATGCCGGCAATCAATAAATGTGCAGGAATCATCACGGAAGAAGGCGGTTTGACAAGTCACGCTGCTGTAGTAGGCTTAAGCCTTGGAATTCCGGTCATCGTTGGCGTCCAAGAAGCAACTTCACTTATTAAGAATAGCTACGATATTACAATGGATGCAGAATCAGGCATTGTTTATCATGGCCACGCCAGTGTCCTGTAAAAAACAATACGGAGGTCGGTCAAAATGATGAAGTGGATTTTTCTGGCATTAATTATTGTACCGTCTCTTGAATTGGCTTTGCTGATTTGGGCAGGGGGCAAGCTTGGTTTCTTTGTAACTATGGCAATCATTGTTACAACGGGCTTGGTTGGTGCTTTTCTCGCTAAGAAACAAGGTGTAAAAGCGTTAAAAGATATTCAAGCGGGGATGAATAGTTTTCAAGCTCCAGGAGATCAATTGTTGAATGCAGCATTCATATTAGTCGGCGGTGTTTTGCTGCTAACGCCGGGATTTATCTCTGATGCAGTAGGGTTTACAATGCTTTTTAGCCCGACTCAGAAAATGTATAAGCCATTCATTTACCGATTGATCCATAAAAAGATGAAAAATACCCGGGTTATCGTTGGATAATGCCGGGTATTTCCATCGTTTTTTAAAGGAATTTCAATTTCTATAAGCGTTTCCATTCACAAATTCTACAAAGTTGATTATAATAGCTAAGTAAGGAAATTATATCCGAAGTTCATAAACGCAGATGAGACATCATTCTGCATTTTTTTTTGGAATGATGAAATAGACTGAAGAAGGAGCGATTTAAATGACATCGTCAAAAGGTTTAGAAGGGGTAGTAGCAACCCAATCCGCCATCAGTTCGATCATTGATGACACACTTACATACGTTGGCTATGATATTGATGACTTGGCCGTAAACGCAAGCTTCGAAGAAGTGATTTACCTGCTTTGGCACCAACGTTTGCCGAAAGCGGACGAACTGGCAGAACTCAAGCAGCAGCTGGCAGACAACATGGCCGTTCCGCAGGCCGTATTGGATCATTTCAAAACATACGACATCAAGAATGTTCACCCGATGGCGGCACTTCGCACAGCGGTTTCCATGCTCGGCTTGTTCGATGAAGAAGCCGAAGTGATGAACCCGGAAGCGAACTACAACAAAGCCATCAAAATCCAAGCGAAGATTTCGACGCTGGTGACGGCCTTCGGCCGCATCCGCAACGGCCAGGAGCCGGTTGCACCGAAAACCGACCTGAGCTTCGCGGCCAACTTCCTGTATATGCTGTCTGGCGAACTGCCGGAAGCCATTGAGGAAGAAGCATTCAACAAAGCGTTGGTGCTTCACGCCGACCACGAATTGAATGCTTCGACATTCACGGCACGTGTGGCAGTGGCGACCTTGTCTGACGTCTATTCCGGCGTTACGGCAGCCATCGGCGCCTTGAAAGGCCCGCTTCACGGCGGTGCCAACGAACAAGTGATGAAGATGCTAACGGAAATCGGCTCGGTCGACAACGTGGAAAAAGTCATCACGGAAAAATTGGCGAACAAAGAAAAAATCATGGGCTTCGGCCACCGCGTCTACCGCAAGGGCGACCCGCGCGCGAAGCATTTGCGCGACATGTCCCAGAAATTGACGAAGATCCGCGGAGAAGAAAAATGGTACGAGATGTCGGT
>JASLAI010000060.1 GCA_030147225.1 Planococcus sp. (in: firmicutes)
CTGACCATTTGGGAAAGTTCTTTTTTTGCAGGAACTGCAGAATCGGTCTTGTTAGGTAAAAAAGTACACCACCCAGCAATAAAGGCAAAAAAATCGTTTCTACTACAACAAATAGCGGAGAAAATACACTTTGTACTTCAATGAACAATCGAATAATCACTAACGTGAGAATAATAGCAACGGCTGTCTGAAACCAAACCTTATGGGTCATGTTAAATTCCTCCTTCTTTATAGGCTGTATACCCAGCTGATTAATAAATATGAGGATAAAATAAAAATTGCTTTAGCATATAAGAAGAATCTTTAAAGGCACTAAAAAACAGAAGAAAAGCTTTAGAGCCACGTGCAAACATCTCCCATAAAATATTCGAGTGTGGTAGAATTTCATCATATGTGTATTTATTATCTGGCATTTTTTTAGAAGGATGCGAGAAAGAGCAGGTGCGGAAATGATTGTCGGAATAGATGCAGGTGGTACATTAATCAAAGTGGCCTATATTGAAAAAGAGGTAGTCCATTTTCAAAAGTATCCAATTGCAGAGATTGAGCAAGTCGCAGACTGGGTAAATGGTTTTAGCGACAGTAAAGTGTGTGTAACGGGAGGGAAATCCGGTATTTTGGTTTCTTTGCTCGATCAGCCGGTAAAGGAAATGGTGGAATTTGAAGCGACACATCTAGGTGTGCAGGTTCTTCTCGAAGAAGCAGGGCTTTTAGAAGATGCTTATTTGGTAACCAATGTGGGAACCGGCACTTCCATCCATTGCATTCAGGATAATGTTCAAAGGCGTTTAGGCGGCACGGGTGTTGGCGGCGGCACGTTGATAGGGCTTAGCCATCTATTGACTGGTGTAACCCGTTACGATGAGATTGTAGCATTGGCAAGACAAGGTTCACGTGACCGGATCGACTTAAAGGTCAAGCATATCTATGAAGACAAAGAACCGCCAATTTCAGGTGAATTGACAGCCAGTAATTTTGGACAGAATTTGTTTTCAATTTCAGATGAGTTAACAAAAGAAGAATTGCTGGCCACAGTCATCGGCCTGGTCGGCGAAACAGTCAGTACAGTGAGTGTCCAGGCAGCTGGTCAATGCACGAGCTCGACAATTGTTTACATTGGCTCTTCCTTCATTGACAATCCTTTGTTGAAAGAAGTTGTGACGAGTTACACTATCTTGCGCGGTTCGGTTCCTGTATTTCCTAAGAACGGGGAGTTTTCTGGAGCAGTAGGAGCAATGTCTGTATTAAAAAAAGAATACGTTTAATTTCTTTAGTAAAAGACGTCCTTGATTCGGCCATCAGAATGGCTGAATCAAGGACGTTTCTTGAATTATACAGCATTGTTGATAAGCACGCTTAATCATTCAATGTTGTGGTTCCGGCATATTCAATTTCAATAACAGCATGCCACTCCAAGCGAAAACCAGGGAGGCAACATAAAAGATACTGGCGATTGTCAGGAAATCGACGAGGTAACCAGTAGCAATGACAGCAATCGCTGCAGCGACAGACGTCCAAACATGGTAGCGGCCGATCTGCGTACCGGCGATTTCTTTAGTCACATAGCGTGCCAAAACCGTTTTTTCTGAGTTTTTCTGAACGGCTCCAAGTACGCCCATGAATACTTGGAGAACATATACATGCCAAACTTCCGAAGCCAGCGGGAAAAACAGCAACAGAATGGCCATTCCCCATGAATACAAAGCCAGCAGGGTTTTATCTCCAACATGATCAGCGTATTTACCGATCAGCGGATAGCAGAAGGCAGCTGTCAATGCAAACAAACCATATGCCCAGCCAAACTGGGCATAGCTATTGCCGACGTTTTTGATCAGCAGGATATAAAAAGGGAAAATCATGCTGGATGCCATGCCGATACTGCCTTGGTAGTAAATGAAGCGTTTATAATTCATGGCCGATACTCCTCATAAAAGAGATTCATAAAACGATGCTCTCGATCTAAGCGGTCTTTTAATTCGAAAAACTCTTCAGTTCTTGGGTAAGCTTCCTGCATTTGGGTTTTGGTTGGGTAGCCAAAATAAGGCAAATAATAACTGCCATTATGTGAGAGTGTCACATCGATCATCTCTCGAACGACTTGTTGTGTTTTCTCTATGCTTTCTGCGTCGGTTCCCTGATTGATCAAGAGCACAAGAGAAAACATATCTTCTTTAGCGTAGGATAAAACCGCTTTCTCATTTTGTTCGACATAACGGATGGTGACATTCAATAAGTTGAAATCAGGGTGATTTTCAAGAACTGCTTTCAACTCTGGGATGTAATCTTCGAATTGATTCACTGGAACAAAGTACTCCTGAAGAATTTCGGTTTTCCGGCTATTGTCATACTCCATGAATTCTGAGTCCGAACGCATGACGTTGTTTCGTGACACAAGATTACCGTCGACTTGTTTTGTATAGGTTTTTTGGGCATTCCAAAAGCTGTCTTTTCCTGCTTCGTTGATGCGCGAAAGCCCCAGGAAAAACTTTGGCACCGCCACAAGGTTGTCGGTTTTCAGTTCTTGGTGAGCAGAAAGCTGACCTTGATCAGAAGCCGTCTTATAGGTAATGGTATACATGTCTTCCATAAACGACTCCGGGGCAATTGAAATACGCGCCAAATGCATTTGGGCATCCGGATTATTTTGAACATATTGCATAAAATAAGAAGGGTAGTCACTGTAAGTCATGCGTGCTGTGTCGGTCTCATACAGTTCGTCGTCGGTTAACTGCAGCGTGACATCCAATATGATGCCAAATAAACCATAGCCGCCGAGGACCGCATAAAACAAATTGCTGTTCTCCGAAGGACTAAGATGAAGGATTTCTCCTTCCGCATTCATCAGACGCATCGAGACCACCGTGTCCGCTAAGCCGCCGTTGCGGATATCCAAACCGTGGGCATTGACGCTTAATGAACCGCCGACGGTGAAAATATTTTGTGATTGGCTGACCTTAAGCGACAAGCTGTAAGGGTTGATTGCATCCTGAATATTCGCCCAAGTGGCACCGCTTTGTACAGTCACAGTCTTTTCCTCTTCATTAACTTCTATTATCTGATTATAGGGTTTCATATCGATCATGATGCCGCTTGGATAAACGGTCTGTCCGCCTTGGCTATGCTGCATGCCTGCAATAGACAGGGTGTCGCCATCTTGTTTGGCGTCCTTCACAATTTTCTTAAGCTCCTCTTCATTCATTCCTGTCTTAATTGTTTTGATTTCGACAGGCAAGAGACGTTGGTGGAGATCTGCAGTCGGACCATTCAGCTGAGTGGAATAAAAGTAAAGGGATAAGCCGAAAATGCACAAGTACAAAAGAAGCAACCAAGCTGTTTTCATCACACCTTCATCCTCTTCTTTAGAAATTTTAAGTTCTTTTTACATTAGACCCAAACTATTCGAAATAGTTCCCGGAGTTATGAGAGAATCTATGCATTTGAGTCTGGTTTAACGAATGAAATAATTTCCTTGCAAACAAAAAAGATGCCGCAATCTGCGCCATCTTTTTTTGACTTCTTCTCTATTTATTCGCTGATTATTGTCAATTTTTCGCGGATATCTGTCCGCTCCTGTTTTGCGGGAACATGGGCAGGGTAGCCAATCATCATAGTAGCGACGATTTTCTCGCCTGGCTTCACACCAAGTGCTTCACGGAATGTAGGGTTATAAATCCAGTCGTTGGAACGCCAAATCATTCCGATACCGCGTTCCCATGCGGCTAGTTGAAAGTTCTGCAGCATAGAAGAAACAGCACCGTAGTCTTCATCCCATCTTCTTTGCCTCGGATCTTCCGGCATAATAACAACCAGGTGAAGCGGAATGCTGCGGAAGTAGTCAGCTTTATTTAGTGCTTTTGGAGGGGTTTCACCGTCCGGTGTACGCATCGAGTCAATAAATGCCTGCACAAATTTCTCTTTTCCGGCATCTGTGTAGAGCTGGAAGCGCCAAGGTTCATTGACTTTATGATTCGGTGCCCATTTTGCAACATTCAGCAGTTCGATGATTTCCTCAACATTGACAGCATCAACCTTGAATTTCTTGATTGATCGTCTTTCTATGATATTCTGATCAATAGCATTCATCATTATGAGTCTCTCCTTTTCGCAAAATGCCTGCGGGTATCTATCCTTTATCCTAACATGGAGAGTGGAGAAAAGCGTATCAAAAAAGACAAAAAGATCACTGCTGACAGGCAGAAATATTGGTAAAATATAAGCATAGGCAAGGAGTGGATAAAATTGAAAAAAGCTGTAGTCATCGGTGGAGGCATTACAGGCCTATCCGCAATGTATTATTTACAAAAATTGAAGCTCGAAGAAAATCTGGATTTGGAATTAGTGCTGATTGAAAGTGAGCGGCAGCTGGGCGGCAAGATCAAGACCGTAGCAGATGATGAATTCATCATGGAAGTTGGAGCAGACTCGATTGTTGCCCGGCATGCCAGTGTCATGCCGTTGATCGAAGACCTTGGCATTAAGGATCGGGTCGTATACAACGGTACGGGAATTTCTTATCTGTATGCCAATAATGTGCTGCATGCGATTCCGAAGGACACTGTATTTGGCATTCCGATGAACAAAGAAGCGCTATTCAGTTCGACGCTGGTCTCGGAAGAAGGCAAGCAAGAAGCGTTGAAGGATTTTCACAGTACCAATGAAAGTTTTACACGTGACAGCTCAATTGGAGAGTTTCTTGAGGCGTTTCTTGGCAAGGAATTGGTTGAAAACCAAATCGCACCTGTATTGTCTGGTGTTTATTCAGGAAATCTTCGTGAATTGACCTTAGCCTCAACATTGCCTTATCTGGTTGACTATAAAAATAAATACGGAAGCATCATAAAAGGATTTGAGGCAAACAAAGAATTCTTCCAGGGCGCTGCCAATAAAAAGTTCGTATCATTCGATCAAGGCATGCAGGTTTTGATTGATGCAATAGAAGAAAAGTTGGATCATGCGCGTATATTGAAAGGGGTCAGAACCAAAGCGATCAAAAGGAGCAACAAACGTTATCTCGTGGAGATGGAAGGCGGAGAGACGATAGAGGCAGATTTCATGATTCTGGCAACTCCTCATCAGGTTGCCCAGCAGCTGTTGAGAATGACAGAATTGGATGCCGAATTC
>JASLAI010000062.1 GCA_030147225.1 Planococcus sp. (in: firmicutes)
AAAAAGCGACAGGAGTCCATGACCAGCGACGCATCAATGCAGAAAAAGCGATATTAAAAAACGCTGACCAAATACTGGCAACTACAAATAACGAAAAGCAATTAATCAAGACTTTTGTTGATTCTCCTTCTCCTATTAAAGTTATCCCCATCGGAGTAGACCAGGCATTCAAAGTGCGTGGCAACCGGACACATTTACGCAGAAAATTCGGCTATAGTAATCCTCTTTTTGTTTTTGCAGGAAGACTGGAAGAAACTAAAGGCATCTTCACTTTACTCAAATCTTTTCAATTGTTGGCAGAAAGAACAGACTCTACCAACACTCCACACCTGATTATCGCAGGCGGAGATTTAGAGATGATTGATATGGAAACTAAATTGCCTAAAGATGCAAAATTACGCGATGCCATTCGAGGGATTGAAGACCGAGTCGAGTTCTTGGGACCGCAATCTCAAGACGAATTGGCTTTATTATTTAACTCTGCAACGGCAACAATTGTGCCAAGCTTCTACGAGTCATTCGGGATGGTTGCTGCAGAAGCGCAAGCTTGCGGCAGTCCAGTAATCGCGTCCGATGTCGGTGGATTGAAGAATGTTGTCCAAGACGGCATTACGGGCCTACTCGTTGAAACAAAAAATGAGATTGATTTGGCCATTGCAATGGAAGTCTTATCAGCAAATACCCTGCTAACGGAGCGATTAAGCCGCCAAGCGGTAAAGATTGCAAGTAAAGACTTTGACTGGGATGCCATTTCCAAACGCATAAATTCATTGTATGAGGTGATCATTGGTGCACGGAGCAACGCATTTGTTAGCAACAGATTTGGACGGGACGCTGGTGGGCGATAAAAGCAGTTTAAAGAAACTGCTGGATTTTTATGATAGCCGAAGCTACGACGTTTCCCTAATTTATATAACCGGACGCCATTACCAATCGGCACTGTCTCTTATAAAAGAAGAAAATTTACCAGTTCCCCACGTGCTGATTACAGACGTGGGAACTGGCATTTATATAGGAAACCCACTAGAACCCGACCTGGATTGGAAAACGCGCTTGGAACAATCTTGGATGCCTGAAAAAATAGAAGCCATTGCCCACGAAGTTGCAGGTCTTATTTCTCAGGATTTGCCCATCACCAACCGTTGCTCCTACTTTGTTTCTGATTCTACTGTCGTAGAAACTTTCCACTCGGAGCTGAATCAAGCAGGCATTCCATTTAAACTGATTTTCAGCGGGGGCCGAGATGTAGACATCCTTCCGCCTGGAAGCGGCAAAGGGCAAGCTCTTCAATATATACTCGATAAATATGAGCTGTCTGAAGCAAACTTGTTGGTAGCCGGCGATTCTGGAAATGACGTGGAGATGCTGACGATGGGCTTCCCTTCTGTCATTGTTGGAAATGCACAGCCAGAGCTGCTTAAACAACCTGAGCATCCCTCCATCTATCGAGCCAAGCAAAAATTTGCCGGTGGCATCCATGAAGCCTGGGGCCATTTTTATACTGAATGACTTCAAACCCCTTTGAGCATACTAGACTTGTTCAGAGGGGTATTTCTTCTTTAGAAGGATTGCTTTCAGGGTAATCGTTTGTTTTTTTACCTATTTGGTTTATATTTAGTAGGAAGCTATTTTTTCAACTAAAAGACTTTTCGTACATAAATCTAGTTAAGTCAATCCACACAGGAGGAAATTGAGATGAGCAAAGTTTCGAATCTACAAAAAGAGTCCTTGGTTATGCTAAAAGAAACAAGCCGGACCTTTTTCATCCCAATCAGCTTTTTGGAACCTACTTTAAAGAAAACCGTCGGCTCTGCTTACCTTTGCATGCGGGCGATTGACGAAATTGAAGACCACCCAGAGCTGGAAGACCAAGCAAAAATCAAATTGCTGAGCAGCATTCAACAAATGCTGGCGGCGGCAGATTTTGATGAGACGCAATACCTGGAACTTGTCACTCCTTATGAACAATTTCTGCCTCCTGTCACTATGCGCTTAGCTGACTGGATCAGTGTATGCCCTGAAGAAATAAAGGGAAAAGTGATGGAGTCTACCGCTATCATGGCTGGCGGCATGTCCAAATGGGTAGAAAAAGATTGGGTTATCAAGACAAAAGAAGACCTTGATGAATATACGTATTACGTAGCCGGCCTTGTAGGAACTATGCTTTCGGACATCTGGCACTGGTATGACGGAACGGAAACAAATCCCGATCACGCAATTGCTTTTGGCCGTGGATTACAGGCCGTCAACATGCTCCGGAATTACGATGAGGATTTCGAGCGGGGTGTGACATTCGTGCCAGAAGGATGGACACGGGAAGACATGTTCAATTATGCCAAAGACAATTTGGCAAAAGCGGACCTCTATGTCAAACCGATTAAAAACAAGCGGATTCTTATGTTCTGTAAAGTTCCTTTGGCTTTAGCCCACAGCACTTTAAAAGCGTTAAAATCCGGAAAAGAAAAAATGAGCCGTCAGGAAGTTGAAGGCATCGTTGAACAATTAAAGCAAGAAGAACGTTTAAGTTAAAGTTTTCCGGCCTTAGTTTTATAATAAGGCCGGTTTTTCTTTGAATTTTGTCCCTTATTTTCATCTTTCAAGATGTTTTCTGCTATGGAAATTTCTTCTTTCTCTCGTCCGGGTAGTTTATACTTGGACTATGCTATGTTGAATATCCGTTTTCAGCTGTAGAATAATCAGTGAGATCAAAGCCGGATTTCTTTGTCCGGCTTATTATAGAGAAGAATTAAGTTAGGAGCATCCCAATGACTGTAACCATTTTCAGTGTTTTAACAGCCGCCATTTTCATATTCAATATTGTTCTTGCCGCCGCTTTAGTGTTTCTTGAAAGGCGCGATGCCTCTTCTACATGGGCTTGGCTGCTGGTCTTGTTTTTCATCCCTATTCTTGGATTCTTCATTTACCTGCTTTTGGGCAGACAGTTGCGGAAGAAAACTCTTTTTAAATGGGAAGGCAGCAGACGAATCGGGATTGAAAACCGGATCGCCAACCAAATGAATGAATTGCACGACAACACCTTTGAATTCGAAAATCCCAATGCAAGAGACTACACAGATTTGGTTTATCTTCACCTTCGAAATAATGGTGCTTTATTGACTCAAGATAATAGCATCCAAATTTTTAATGACGGAAGAAAAAAATTCGACTCGCTTCTTCAGGATATCGAAAATGCCACCCACCATATCCATATTCAATATTACATTTTCCGCTTGGATGAACTGGGTACACGAATCGTGGATGCATTGACCATTAAAGCAAAAGAAGGCGAACCTTGACGCCTTCTTTTGCTTTAATGGTCAA
>JASLAI010000119.1 GCA_030147225.1 Planococcus sp. (in: firmicutes)
TCATTTAATTGCTCCTCTCAATACCTACTTATTTAATCAGAATATTCAGTTATATTTAGATACAATTAAATACCTCTGCATTTCATTTCTAAGATGAGTCTAGTATTTTATACTTCATCTCAACATAAAATTCTCACCTCATTTATCAATTAATGGAATTTAATTTTATAAAACAAATGAAAAGCGGGACATTTGCTTTCTTGTTCAAAAACAAGAATGAATAACCCCGCCATCCACTGTGCTTCTTATTTCTTCCATAACTCAATCAGTAGGATTGCCCGTATTTCCAACGATGCTTCTGCATCTTCCGTAAGCTGATCTGCTTCCGCTTTGTCCAAGTTCTTGAGGAAGTCCTCGAGTTTTTTCACGGCTTGTACGCGGTTCCCTTTGGCCTGTTGGTCTATCGCCTGCTTCAGGCTGTTTTCCAGCTTCTTCACGAGCGGTCCGCTGATGTCTCCGCTCTTCACGTGCTGCGCCAGCCGTTCCTCAAGCAAGGCGGCACTTGTTGATGTGGTCACACTTACGGTTTCGCTCGCTTCCGACAGGTTGCCTGCGGCATCAAACGCTTTGACGCTGTACTGGTACGTCGTCGCATCGGTCAGTCCGGCATCGCGGTATGCAGCGGAGTCGGCGGTGCCCACTTCTTCGCCGTTGCGGTAGACTTTATAGCCTGTCACGGCCGTGTCATCAGTGGACGCCGTCCACTTCAGTTCCACGCTGTCAGTCGAAGCTTTTCCGGTTACTCCGGCAGGTGCTGTCGGTGCCGTTTCGTCGGCTGGAATCATAAGTTCCTTAACTTCTTCAGTTGACAGCGCACGGTTAAAGATTTTAAAGTCATCAAACTTTCCGTTGAACAAATTGTGGTTTTCTTTGCTGGATTTCCCTAAATTATTCATTGTAGTTTCCAATAGCATTCTTGGTTCTGTGTTGAAAGTAGAGCTATTCGCCACTTTTTCACCATCTACATAGATAACTGCATCAAAGTTATTTATGGATACTGCCACGTGATGCCAGTCATTGCTGGAAAGAGTAGGTGCTCTAAGTGCGTACTTGTAATTAGCGCCAAGTATTGAAGAGGCACTGCTGAATTTTTCCGTAAAAGGAGTAACGATAGCAAACTCCAGTTTTCCAGTATCTCCTTGTGTGCTGAGATACATGGTATTCCGGTTGGCAATTCTTCCTGTTTCTGAAGAAAAGTCAAAAATCCGCTGGCTGGCTTGCTCCTTACCTACCTTCACCCAGGTTGACATTGTCATGTTCTTCAAATTCAAATCTTGAATCAGATTTTCCGGCATCTTAACGTAGCCAGTTGAACCATCCAGATCAACGGCTCCTTTATCAGTTCCCGCAAAACCAGTTTCTTCAATTGTTGCTCCGCCTATAAGTTCTGCATCGTGCCCATTTCCTGAAGCATCTGTGACTACAGTGCCATTTACATCATCTTGATCAAATGTGTAATGAACCACTGGCTTTTTGGAAGGCTCGGGTGCCGGCATACCGTACTTTTCTTGAAGTGCATCATATTCCGCGTTTGTGATTGGAATTACGGTACCGTGTCGTGGACCTGGAGGCAGTGCATACTCCGATTCCGGCAAAACATTATCTACCAATTGCTGGCCATCTTCCAAATCGGTCGTCCAACGTACATGGTATGGCCAAGAATCCAGGAACAAATACCATTTTTCCTCTTTCAAATCCTTGAACACTGTTTGTCCTTCATTATTCCCACCATGGCCGATTAATCCGCGATTGCCACTCTTCGTTCCGGCTATCGGTTCAAATTGGAAACCATTTTCTTTGATGCCATCAAGATCATCAAAAAAGTTCAATGCTTTTTCGTAATAGACTTTGTAATTCACTTCGGATTTTGTAAATCTGTAGAGTGTATCTCCATCTTGAACGAAACTTGTGTCAATTGTAGGGAACGATTCGTCTATCATAACTTTTGGTTCTGAGAACTCATGAAAATCTCTTGTAGTTGCATAGTACATGACATTATACTGACCGTTCGGTCGGCCGTTGGGATAACTGCCGTATGTTTCTTTGTCATGAATGGATGACGCCCAAAATACTATATATTCTCCAGTTTTCTCATCATATATTGCTTCTGGAGCCCACGTATTCCCTCCATTTTTCGGTGCAACTTCAACCATTCTTTGTTCGCTCCAATTAACGAGATCTTCAGATTCCCATATCATAAGGGAATGGCTCCCGGTAATCTGTGCTTGATCAAAGTTTGTACTTTCTCCCATTTTCAAATCTGTTGCAATCATGTAGAATTTATCGCCTTCTGGGGACCTCATAACAAATGGGTCGCGCAATCCTTTTTCTCCCATGTCGGACTGGATGACAGACTGCCCATTATTCAACGCATTCCATCTCAACGGGTCTTTAGCTGTAGCGAAAGAAATCTCTTCTCCACCTTCATATTCACCCGTGAAATAAGAAAAGAAATAAGCGTCATATTCTTTCTTCCCAGGATTTGCTACCACGGTAACTTCAAATGTTTTTTCAACTTTGGCTTCATCCTTAGAAAGAACAGCTGTTAATGTTACAATTGTATCTTCTTTCGGACGTTCCACTCGACCAATCTCTTTTGGATTACCTCCTGCTTGTTCGGTTCCTTTAATAATATCCGGTGAAGAAGATTTCCAAAAAATTGACGAGCCGCTGTTTCCAACTGCTGGTAAATTAATATTGCCTCTGATATTGTCCTGATTGTAAATGTTAATTGCTTCCGCATCTTGCTCAGCACTTTGCAGATTGGATAGTTCGTTTAAGACAGTAATATTAAAAGATTTAGTTGCTGTCAAATCCTTATATGAGAGCACTGCTGTAAGTACAACATTACCTGTAGCCTCACCTGCAGCCGGACGTGATACCAATCCATCGTTTGTGACAACTTCAGGGTTATCTGAAGTCCAGGCTATTTTCACTCCATGTTTACCTGTTACAGGCAGTTTCAAGTTTTTTGTGACTTCATCTTTTGATAAATCACCTTCTGCCAAGTAGTCGGAGATGTTTAAAGAATCTTGCGCATCATTTAGCACAAGTTCATTAATCTGATCAATATTGGTAATCGTTTCGGCAGATAATGACGCTACTTGACTAGCTGTAAGTGCATGATTGTAAACGCGGAAATCACTGACCATTCCCTTATAATAAGGATCATTCTGGAAGATCGATTTTCCGATAAAACCGGAAAAGCTTGATGAAGAATCAATGATATCTTCCAGCTTTTTCCCTTTAGCGGATCCAGATGCCGCTTTTTCGCCGTTTATATAAATCGTTATTGTGTCAGAAGTACTTGAAAATACTGTAGTGACTACCTGCCACTCTGCAGCTTTTAACCCTTGACTCCCTCGCACTAGTGCTTCATTTCTCCACCCGCCATCCGAGATTCCAGCGGCTATGGCATTGCTATTATCGATGCCATGGCGCGGAGTCGTGAAAAGATAGGCATTGCCGTTTTCAATATCGCTTGAAACTTTGCCAAAACCATAAATCCATCTATTTTGGCCATCATTATCCCAATTGACTAAAGCAGAAACCGTAACATCCTTCAAACCTGACAATAAATCCTTGCCTTCTTTGCTTTTCGGGATCTCAATATAACCACTTTTCGAATTAGAGTTTCCTCCGTTAAAAGCGGCATATCCAACTTCATCGTTTTTCACAAGCTGCCCGTTATCGGGATTTTTAAAAACACCATTGAATTCAGTACTGCTTTTAGAAACATCCGGTACTATTACTTTACCGTCGTCTTCATATATAGACTTCATATCATAATGCAAGATCAAACCATTATCTTCTGCTGCATAACCTGTGTACTGAAAAACATTAGGAATTAGACTCAAAACTAAAGCATTGATTAAAAAGATTTTCAACCAAAATTTCTTGTTCATCCATTATCAATCCCTTCTTTAAACTACTCGTTTGGCAGTCTATCTTCCAGCTGTTGTTCCAGGTTTGACGCCAGATTTAAGTTTCAACGCTTCTTGTTCATTGGTTCCAGAAGGTTTAATCGTATTTTTATTTTCACTTAACGTAATGAATACGCGTTGGAAAATAATAAATGCCAGTAATAAAACACCTACTGCGATTTTTGTCCACCATGAACTAAGAGTTCCCTCAAACACAATGATTGTCTGGATGATCCCTAAAATAAGAACTCCGAACACACTTCCTGCCACATATCCCATTCCACCTGTCAGCAACGTACCGCCAATTACAACTGCTGCAATAACATCCAGTTCCAGTCCGTTGGCATGCAGGGCATAACCAGACAACATATAAAACGTAAAGACCAATCCTGCAAGAGATGCACAAAAGCCACTCAATGTATAAATCAGGATTTTCGTCCTTCCTACCGGCAAGCCCATTAAAACCGCCGATTGCTCATTGCCGCCAATTGCATAGATGTTTCGTCCGAATTTAGTTGATTTGGCAATAAAAATACCAAGAGCAACTACAATCAAAGAAATGATTACACTGATCGAGATAAATCCGTCAAGAATAGGAATTCTCGCACTCGCCATATAACTGAAGAATGGATTGTTGATGGAGATTGTTTCAATACTGACCAAATATGCCAGCCCTCTTGCTAAAAACAAGCCTGCCAGCGTAACGATGAAAGGCTGCAGGTTAAAGAAATGAATAACACAGCCCATAATAAAACCAAGCGTCGTTCCTACCAGCAAGGAAATAGGAATAACAGTTAAAGCTGAAAATTGGCCATCCTGCAAAAGAGACGCGGCTACCATACTGGTCAA
>JASLAI010000135.1 GCA_030147225.1 Planococcus sp. (in: firmicutes)
ATCCTGATCAAAATAAGGATGGCCTTCCTTAAAATAATGCATCACTTTCGGCAAATTCGCGCCTTCTACTTCAAGTGAGTTAGGCTGATCGTAATAGCCAGTCGCCGCAATAACGTATTTCGACTGGTACCGGCCTTTTGAAGTGGATACAGTAAAAATCCCATCATCCTTCTCCACCCTTTCCACTGTTTCGAATGGCCGTACTTCAATACCGCTACGTTTAACGACTTCCCGGTAATAGACCAGGGCCTGATTACGCTTCGGTTTACGCCCTTCTATGATAAAAGGTACATCGCCAATTGACAGCTTTTCGCTCGTGCTGAAAAAAGTTTGATGTGTCGGGTAATTGAATATTGCATTGACGATATTGCCTTTCTCGATTACTACCGGCTGCAGTCCAATTTTTTTCAACTCGATGGCAGCTGATAAACCACAAGGGCCGCCGCCAATAATAAGGGCATCTACATATTCCATTTATTAAACATCTCCTGTATTTAATCCTTGTCTTAAGCATAAAGGATGGATCACGCTTGTGACAAACATTATTCTGCCATTTTTGTTTTAGGGTGAATAGTCAGCAGATGGTATTCCGCCGGAGCTCCCAAGCGCAGATGCAAAGTGGTAGTCCCAAATCCATTACTGACCAGTTCAACCCGATCCTCTTTAACTACCATAGAACCTTTTTTGAATAAACCAAAAGGTCCAATCCGAATTTGGCCGCCATGAGTATGCCCCGCAAGCAAAAGATCTGCTGAATATTTTTCTTTTACTTTCCAAAAATCAAACGGCGTGTGTGAAACAAACAGCACCGTATCAGTTTCATTTACATCTTTAAATGCACAATCAAATCCGTTAGGTTCATAAGCAAAGTGATCGAGACCTACTAATCTAAGGTTTTCATTGCCAAATAACGGTACGGACTGATCTTCCAGCACAAGAACTCCGTGTTGCTTAAAGATTTTTCTGAGAGAGCTTACATTAACTTCCCGGTCATTATTGCCCCAAATAAAATAGACAGGAGCACATGCTGTTAAGATTTTAATATTTTCTTCAACCCGATCAAGCGGCACACCTTTTTCAACCAGGTCACCGCCGATTATGACAATATCGATCGGGAAATCAACTGCAGAAGGTTTAATGACTCTTCTGTGGACATCGGCAATAAAGAGAAGCCGAAAAGGTTCAAAAGGTTTTTCGGCACGTAATGCCAAACTTTCCTGTACAAGTTTTTCCGAAAAGGCGTTTCGTGCCATAAAAACTAGCAGCCCCAAAGCTGCAAGGCCAATGCGAATAAAATATTTCATCTAGAGCTTCCTTCCAAAAAGAAGAAAAAACATAAGCGAGGCTTATGTTTTTTCTTCTTTTTCTGCTATTTATCTTCTGCAATATCCAATACACGGAAACCGGATTTCTCCAGTTCTTTTACAAAACGATTGACATTGTCTTTCTTTTTAATCTTCAGAACGATTCGGCGCACCATTTTATTGGTTTCATCAAATGTCACAAGTGAAATGACGGATTCCTTATATTTTTCAATAATTTCTCCCAATCGGCCAATTCGGCCTTCTGATTCTACGGAAGTAAAGGTAATACGGTAGCCTGGTTTGTTCATCCCAAAAGCACTTTGCAATTGGTTAACAATATCAAAACGGGTGACGATTCCCAAAAATTGGTTATCTTCTACTACTGCAATAATCGGAAAGTCATTTAATTCGACCAACGCTTTTTCGTACACGTCATTAATATTTAAATAAACATTTTCGTTTACGATCACATCGCTGACTTTCGTCGAACTGATAAACTCCTCTTTCGACTTGCCTGAGTGGAAGAATGCACGGTAAGCATAAAACCAAGTAAAGATCCCTTTGTATTCAGTGCCTTCTACTACCGGCAATGCGTCAATCGAATGCTTTTCCAACAAGTCAAAGCCAAGTTGCACAGAATCATCCATTTTAATCGTATAACATTTTTCTCTTTTGACCATCACGCTTTTAACAAACATTTGCTAACCTCACTTTCTAATCTTTCACTTTTATTCCCTTTTTAAGTGCCGGTTAAGCAATAAAATACTTTATGGTAAAATTAAAGTTTGCCCTGGACTAATGCTGTTTGAACTCAGACCGTTAGCTTGTTTAATTTTTTCCACTGCTGCTGCTGCTCCGGCTGCTCCATAATTGTTGACCGCAATGCGGTAAAGCGTTTCACTGGATTTTACCACATAGGTTTTGCCGGAAGCGCTTGGTGTTTCTTCTTTTTTCTCAGCCTCTGCTTTGGCTTCTGCATCTTTTTTTGCTTGTGCATCAGCTTTGGCTTTCGCTTCTGTATCGGCTTTCGCCCGGGCTTCTGCATCAGCTTTGGCTTTCACTTCTGCATCGGCTTTTGCCTGGGCTTCTGCATCAGCTTTCGCTTTCGCTTCTGCATTGGCTTTTGCCTGGGCTTCTGCATCAGCTTTGGTTTTCGCTTCTGCATCAGCTTTTGCCTGGGTTTCCTCATTAGCTTTTTGCTCTGCTTTCGCGGCGGCTTCCGCCTCCGCTTTTTCGGCATCTTTTATATCAGCTGCTTCTTTTTCTGCCGCTGCCTTATCTTTTTCTGCCGTTTCTTTTTCTTTTTCTTCTTTTTCGGCCGCAGCGACAGAAGTTGCAGAGGGTTGTGGATTCATCTCAAAGCTTACTTCATTTTCTGCGGGTTTGGCTGTCAATGAATCATCGGGTTCGAATAAAAAAGCTACATAAATCAGTAAAGAAACCGGAATTAATATGAATATAAAAAATAACGCAGGCATCAATAGGCTTTTGCTTTTCTTAGCTTTAGGCTTTTGTGCCTGTCTTTGAGCTGCTCTGGACAATGAAGAGTTTTTGTCCACTGATATTTCCTGTCGATTCTTCTCAATCGACTCATGATAACTATTATTCCCCATACATGACTACCCCTATCTGTACTAATATATCTATTATGACGAAAAAAGGCTCATTTGTAAATGACAGTTAATGAGATTCTTACATAGGTAATATTACACCTAAACGGTCTTGCCATTCAAGGGGCAATCGCTTTTCCTGGAGCTGTGAATAAGCTTCAAAGGTACTGTAATCTATCCCGTCAATGACACAGCAATTATTTGGTTTATCATTGAGCTGCTGGTCAAAGCATTCAATAATATACATGCGCAAACATTGCTGACGAGAAATCAATTTCCGTATCTTTTCTGCCTGTTTACGCTTGCCCATCCTCAGCAGTTCCATCTGACTCACAACACCTTCCAACGGCAGTTTGGTAATCCAATAAGAAACTACTCGAAAAGCAGTTTCCCGGACAATCCCCTGATCAATCAGATGAGTAGCCCCAGCGCCATGTTGGAAAACTGCTTCAATTTCATGCTGTGTCGGCAAGTCGTCCATGACCAGGCTTTCAAGCAATCCTTCATCTCCTTGAGCGTAGAGCAGTGTAGCCAAGGCCGGCTTTCCATCCCTTCCGGCTCTTCCCACTTCCTGAACATATCCTTCAATTGATGTCGGCAGCTGAAAATGGATAACGTGGCGGATATTCGGGATATGAACACCCATCCCGAAAGCATTGGTTGAACAAATCCACTGCAATTCCCCATTTTGAAATTGCTGTTGGACAAATACACGGTCTTGGTGCTCCATTCCACCATGATAGAATGCGGAAGATATTCCGAGTCCAGTCAAAACCAAAGACAATTCCTGGGACTTTTTTCTGGTTCCTGCATAAATAATGCCGGGACCATTGAAGTTCAAGACAAATTCTTTTAAAAAATCGATCTTTTCACGTCCGTCTTCAAATTTCTTTATATCGTAGACTATATTTTTTCGATCCATTGGGTGGCAATACACATATGGATCTTCCAATGCTAAATATTCTTTTATCTCTTCCGTAACTTTATCGGTTGCCGTTGCAGTCAACGCCAAAACCTGCGGAAAATTCAAGGAAGGCAGAATTTCAGATATACGCAGATAATCCGGCCGGAAATCGAAGCCCCATTGAGAGATGCAATGTGCTTCATCAGCAACAAGAAGAGAGATTCGTATCTGCTGCAGCTTTTGTTTAACAAAAGGTTGTACAAGCATTTCAGGCGATATAAATATAAACTTATATGAACTGAGCTTGCTCCAAATTTTTTCTTTTTCTTCCGGCTTTAAAAATGAGTTAATGGCGACAACTGATTTCTCACCCATTTTTTTTAATTGTGCTACTTGATCCTGCATTAACGACAACAAAGGAGAAACAATAAGAACACTGTCTGGTAAAACTTTTGCCGGCAATTGGTAGCAAATTGATTTTCCCATTCCCGTCGGAAGCAGTGCGATGACATCTTCACCGGCTAATACACGCTCGATGATTTCACGTTGGCCTGGCCGGAATTCAGAAAACCTATAGGTCGAATACAATAATTCATCTAGATTCATCCCTGCTCCTCCTTAATGGCCAAAGCCAAGCGTATCTGAAAATAACTGGCTTCCGGCAAATGCTCTTTGATTTCACGCAATCTTTTGGTTTTTTGACGTTTGCTTTCAGCAATGATTGCCTCATATAAATGGGTATTTACAAAAGGTGTATAGTTGAAATAAGGATCGTTCATTGCTAATTCTACAAAGTGATCTTCGATCGTACTGGATTTTAGCTGGCGCAAAGAAGCAATTTGTTCTAACGAAAACCCTCTATCGAATAATTTTTCTGTGCGCTGTGCCGTTTCAGTCAAGGAGGACTGTTGTATGATGCCTTCCATCAGTCCAATGAGCAATTGCGGCTTGCTCCTCTCTATTACCGCCATCCAGCCATGCAATGCTTCTACCGCCATTAATTGAACGTCCAGGATCGAAAGATTTTTAGATTTTGCAATCTGCTGCCAAGTTAATCCGCTTAAACCAAACCCAGTTAACCGTTCCATCAAAATCATTTTATGTGTTTCAGAAATATCCGTATCGGTTAATGTAGTTAAAAGCTCTTCTTTAAACGCTTGAGCTACCGCCAAATCACGAAATTGAATCCGACTCAGGTATTTTTTAACCCAACTTTGCACTTCTTCATCCGTAACTATAGGATCGAAAGTTTTCACTTGCTGACTAATATGGGAAAAAGTTTGAACAATTAGTGACAAACGGTTTAGAAAAATATTTTCGTTGCCTCTGTATTTCCAGCCATTCAAAGCTGAAGCCCCGATGTTTAAATCCAATGCTTTTTCGGATAGATCGATCACTTGTTCGTTGGCCTTTAAATAACCTTGCGAAAATAAGCTCTGAACCGCTTGGTCATAGGCTTTCTTATCCAATTTTGGCAGTACGCCAAAATAAGGATAAAGGCCAAAATAGCCTATATCCTGTATTGTTTGTCCGGACTTCTTTCCTTTTAGCAAATGGTAAGGTGAAGAGATGGTCCGTTGCCGATTGACGGCCTTCATGACGGCCAAAATAAGTTCGGTAAATAACAAGCTTGTGCCCCCTAGCGGTTTTGGGTTGAAAATCTACTCAAACACCTTTAGAATAAAAACGATAGTATAACTGAACTTGTTCGGAGATAAAGGAGAGGAAAACAATATGGCTAAGTATACCATTGTCGACAAGGATACTTGTATCGCTTGTGGTGCATGTGGTGCTGCAGCACCTGATATTTACGATTACGACGACGAAGGAATCGCTTTTGTTATTTTAGATAATAACATGGGGACAGAACAAGTTCCAGACGAACTCGAAGAAGACATGGAAGATGCATTTGAAGGCTGTCCAACAGATTCTATCAAAGTTGCAGATTCATCATTTGAAGGCGACCCTTTAAAATACGAAGACTGAGACAAATTGAAAAGGCGTTCCGCAGCTTATCGCTGCGGAACGCCTTCTTTTTTAATAAGCTAAATTCGATTTTCCATTATTTATTAACGTCAGTGCTCTATAGGTGCTTCCATTTTCTTTCTATGACAAATAATTAGAGCGCTGCTTTTCAATCCATGTGTGCATGCTGCTGTTCAGCAGCATGCACACATGGATTGAA
>JASLAI010000179.1 GCA_030147225.1 Planococcus sp. (in: firmicutes)
ATAGCAACCGAGGCAGCCAACGCGTTCAAGGCTTGGTTCGAACAAATATTGGAAGTCGCTTTGTCGCGGCGGATATGCTGCTCACGCGCCTGCAAAGTCAAAACAAACCCACGGCGGCCTTCTTCATCCGTCGTTTCACCGACTAAACGGCCCGGAACTTTGCGCATCAATTTTTTCGTCACGGCAAAATACCCGCAATGAGGTCCTCCGTAAGCTTCAGGAATACCAAAAGGCTGTGCATCGCCCACTGTAATATCGGCACCGAGCTTGCCTGGTGAAGTCAACGCGCCAAGTGCCAACGGATTGGATGAAACGGACAATAAAGCGCCGGCTTCGTGGACGATTGGTTCAATTGCTTTCAAGTTTTCAACCTGTCCGAAGAAGTTCGGATACTGGATCATCACGGTTGCAACGTCTTCATCAATCATGCCTTTTAATGCATCAAGATCCGTATGGCCATCTTTCAGCGGGATTTCAATAACTTCGATAGACTGACCAAGTGCGTAAGTACGAACAACGTCACGTGATTCCGGATGGACTGCGCGCGACACCAGAATTTTTTTGCGTTTTGTATGCCCTGCAGCAAGCATGCCGGCTTCGGCAAGTGCTGTTCCGCCGTCGTACATGGAAGAGTTGGCAATGTCCATGCCTGTCAATTCACTGATCATTGTCTGGAATTCGAAAATAGCCTGCAGCTCGCCTTGAGAGATTTCAGGCTGATAAGGCGTATAAGCTGTATAAAACTCAGAACGCGAAATCACATGATCTACAATAATTGGCTTGTAATGATCATAGACACCCGCTCCTAAAAAGGATGCATAACGGTTGGTATCGGCATTTTTAGCTGCAAGCTGTGCCAGTTCCTTCGTCAACGAAGATTCTGATTTGGCTTCCTTGATTTTATATTCGCCTTTAAAACGCACTTTTTCCGGAATATCCGAAAACAATTCATCGATCGAATCGATGCCGATCGTGTCCAGCATGTCTTTTTCGTCTTGAGACGTCATTGGTAAATAGCGATGTTTCATTGAGTGCTGTCCCCTTTTCAAGTTAGATTAGTTGGATCGTTTATAAAATGGCGTTTCCACCGTTTTCGCTTTTAATCGCTTGTTGCGAATTTCAACTTCCAATTCGATTCCCATTTCAGCATGCTCACTTGAAACCAAAGCCAGCCCAATGTTTTTCTTTAGAGTGGGCGATTGTGTACCAGTAGTCACTTCTCCGACTTTTTGATCTCCTGCATATACGGCATAGCCGTGGCGCGGAATTCCTTTATCGATCATCTCAATGCCCACCAATTTACGCGGGACGCCTGATTCTTTCTGTGCAGCCAATGCTTCTTTTCCGATGAAATCTTGCTCTTTTTTCAATTTCACCACAAAGTTGATGCCAGCTTCAAGCGGTGTGATGTCTTTCGACAATTCCTGCCCGTATAAAGCAAGACAGGCTTCAAATCGCAATGTATCACGAGCGCCCAGACCTACAGGCAAAATGCCTTCCGGCTGCCCTTCTGAAAGGATTTCATCCCAGAGAACGGTTAACGCTTCCGGTCCTGCATAAATTTCAAAACCGTTTTCTCCTGTATAGCCCGTCCGTGACAAAATGACTTTTTGCCCTGCCACTTCCACATCCTGCTTAAAACGGAATGGTTTAATCGTCGAAAGATCTTCCTCTGTCAGGCGCTGAAGCACCGCTTCAGATAATGGCCCCTGCAACGCCAACAATCCATAGCGCTCAGATGCATTGTCCAATGTGACATTTTCCGTTTTGGATTGTTCCATCCATTCAAAGTCTTTCTCGATATTGGACGCGTTGACAACCAGTAAGTAATGCTCATCCGCAAGTTTATAAACCAGTAAATCATCCACTGTTCCGCCGTCTTCATAGCACATGGCTGTATACTGCGCCTGGCCATCCTGGATTTTGGACACATCATTTGTAACGAGATGCTGAAGATAGTCTAAACTGCCAGCTCCTGTAACGAAGATCTCACCCATATGCGATACATCAAAAAGGCCTGCTTTTGTTCTGACCGCTTCATGTTCTTCCTTGATGCTTGAAAATTGCACGGGCAGCTCCCAACCACCAAAATCAATTGTTTTGCCACCATATTTTGAATACGTTTCAAATAGAGGTGTACGCTTTAACTGTGCCAATGATTTTCCTCCTCATTCTTTAAACCCTTTTCGGCCAGCGGCAATGCGCTTGGGCACGAAAAAAGGACAGAGATTTCCCTGTAAAGGGAAATCTCTGTCCTGGAACCTGAAAGTTTACCGTAATGGCTTTCCTCGTTGGTAGCTGACATGCAGCATTCTCCAGAGATGCGTCCTGTACGAGTCTTTTTGCCTGAGAGATTCATAACTTCTGTTATTTGCTCCTTCGGCGACGCATTCGCGTTCTCTCCTCGTACAATCATCCGCCCAAATCAAGATTGATTGGTCCAATCCGTTATACAGAATAGTATAACTTTGAATATATCCTAACATTGTTATGGCGGAAGCGCAATCTTTTTCCTTTAAAAGGACAAAAGGCGAACGATTAGATTAATTAAAATCCAATCATTCGCCTTTTAGTCGATTCACTTGAAAAGCGGCATATTGCGTAATCTGTCGTAAGGTACGGAATTCCGTACGGATCGTAATGTGCGCAGTTTGTTTATAAGCACGGTAGCGTGCTTTATGCAGCGCTTCGATTTCTTCCCGGCTCGATTGGCGGACAATCGGCCGATTTGGATCCCGGTGAATCCTTCTCCAGATTTCGCGGAATGGAGCGTCTAAGAAAAGCACCAGCCCTGTATTTCTCATGATTTTCTGGTTTTCTTTCCGCATGGTGACGCCCCCGCCAGTAGAGATGATGCAATGGTCATTTTTAAAATTTTGCAAAAACTGCGTTTCCAGATCCCGAAAATATTCTTCGCCATGCTGCTCGAAAATTTCCGGAATCGTTTTCCCTGTCTGTCGGACGATCTCTTTGTCCATATCATAGAAGGGCAGTTTTAGCAGAAAGCTCAGCCTCCTGCCGACTGCGCTTTTTCCGCAGCCCATGAATCCAATCAAATATATTCTGTTCATCCTACCCACCCGATACTTACCTCTACTCAGGTATTTTTTTTTGCTCTATTTCCATTAGTAGTTGTATCGTAGCATGTCTATGCATATTTTCCAAACCATCGTATGTTTTATACTGGATGGAATAGAGCAGGAGGGTGTGGGATAACAGGATCAGGGCTGACATGAAAAAGACGATGGCAATGGGGTAGATGGCACCTTTCTCGTTTTTAAAGCTGCGTGAAAACATACTCTGCCTCTTCTACAGTACCGGTTGTGAATTCGATCCGGACTTTCACCGTATTACCTGCCAACGAGAAGTTGCATTTACGGACGCGGGTGAGCATGACTTCATGTCCTTTCCTTGCTTTCTGCTTACGGATCATATCGGTATAGAGCTCGATATCATACTCCTCCCCCATTTTAATGACACGAATTCCACTGCCGCCATTAATGATTTCGAGCGAGTCTCCATTGTTCAAGTAGTTCTGCAAGTCGACGGCAAACAAACGACATTCTGATTGATGCGGATCCAAGTCTTCTGTAAAACCCATCGCAAAACCGTAGAACAGAACAATCAACGGCAGCATCGTCAGCAGCACCAATAAATCAAAAAGCGAGGTCAAAAAAGAAAAACCACTTTCCCCTAGTCGTTTTATTCGATGCATAACTGCTCCTGCTCTCCTTTAAAATCCGCATAATCGACGCACAGCCGATCAGCCATTTTCCAGTTGTAAACAATGCCGTTGACTGTACGCTG
>JASLAI010000210.1 GCA_030147225.1 Planococcus sp. (in: firmicutes)
GTAACTATTGGTCCTATCATGACATAGAACAAATAAAACACTAGGACAATTCCTAAGAGAACTGTAAGTATTGCAGCCCATTTCGGAAATTTTCTCTTCATCAAAAAATTCAGAATTGGCCTCGTCAGATAGAACAATACGCCACCAAGCAATAAGGGGACAAAAATTGTTCCTGCAATAATAAATAAGGGATCAAAAATTCCTTGTACTTCAATAAATAATCGAATGATGACTAAAGTAAGGATAATTCCTACTCCCACTTGAAACCATAGCTTGTTCGTCAAGCATGTCACTTCCTTTCTTTTCATTAGTATACCCAGTTTACCATGAAAATATGGTATTATATTTTTTATGTTGTTTTGAAATTGTTGGATAAAAAGACATCATTGACAAATATACTAATTAACCAAGCAATGGAGGATTTAAACACATGGACCAATTATGGCTCACAATCAAATTTTTACTTCTCGGCCTCTTCCAAGGCCTTACCGAACCGATTCCTATTTCATCCAGCGGACACCTGCTTATTGCGCAATATTTTCTGGATGTTCAAATTGAAGGAAGCGTGTCTACTTTCGCTTTATTGGTCAACAGTGCATCCCTGATTGCCGTACTGATTGTTTACCGCGACGATATAAAACGGCTAGTCATTAACGGATTGAAATACTTTACTGTTAAAAATGCCGAAACAAAACGAGACTTCATGTTCGTCGTCTATCTTGTAGTGGCTACAATCCCCGCTGCAGTAATCGGCCTCTTATTCCAGGACCTTATTGATGATAATCTTTCAACCATCGTAACCGTCGGCTTAACTTTGATCGTGACCGGTTTCGGTCTTTGGTGGATCCGCAATATGCGCGGCCAACGAAAAGATGGCAATATGACGATGAAAGATGCCGTCATCATTGGTTTTGCACAGTCAGTTGCACTGATTCCAGGAATCAGCCGAAGCGGCGCTACAATCGTAGCTGCGATGGCACGGGGCATCAACCAGGAAACCGCATTGCGCTTCTCTTTCCTGCTGTTCATCCCAATCAGTTTGGGTGGCGCTGTTTTAAGCATCACTGATATCGCCAACGACCCTAACTTGGCAGCCATGATTGTTCCTTATACGATGGCTTTCCTTGGATCTCTTGTGGCTTCTTATTTCTCATTGAAATGGTTTATGAATATTATGGCTAAGGGCCAATTGAAATATTTCGCTATTTATTGCTTTATCGTAGGCCCGCTCGTTATTCTGGCATGGCTCATATTGAACTAAGAAAAGCGCAAGCTTTCAGCCAGTTATTGAAGAACTTAAAAAGGCAGAAAATCAATTCCCATTGATTTTCTGCCTTTTTTCTATCGGTTGAAGAAATTGGCCGTGTAATACGGTTGGTTTTCTGAATTGAACGCCGTGCCAACACCTAAAAATCCAAACTCTGGCTTTACAATATTCTCACGATGTCCCATGGAATTCATCAAACCTTCATGCGCAAAAATGCTGCTGTATTGTCCGTATGCTAAATTTTCACCGGCTACATAAAACGTGATGCCATCTTCATTCATCCGGTCAAACGGTGATTGTCCCGCCAAGTTGGTATGACTAAAATATTGATTTTCCGCCATATCCTCACTGTGTTTACGAGCTGTCACCCTTGTCTGTTCATCCCATTTCAACAAAGGCAGCTCACGCTGGATACGTGCTGAATTAGTTAATTCGAAAAGCAGGTATTCATAACCTTCCTTCAATTCTTCGGTCGGTTCTGTATAAATTTCAGTCCGCTCGTTCTCCAGCTCTTCACGGATCACTTGCACGGCCGTTACCGTATCATCTTCATGAATATCATAGAAAACTGTCGTGTACGTATTTTCCGTTTTAAAAACATCGTATTCTTCACGAGTATCGAGTATATATTGAACATTTCCTTTTTGAAGACTCTTCAACGGGACTCCCAGCAAAGAACGAACTTCAGCTTTAGTAGAATCCATTGAAATACCTTCCGTTGAGAAAATCAAATCCTGATTAGTGAACATTCCGTTCACTTTGTCGTCCTTGTCATAAGATAACAGCACATAGTTTTGATAATCCTGATGATAGCTATGCCAATCCGTTCCGTATTCATTGCGCATCAGGCGAAGCGGCATGCCTACCTTTTCCTGGGCTTCATTCTTCTCCATACCAAGCGTAACATTATGAATGGCAAACAAAGAATCGGTTTCAACCAGTTCCGGTTTTGCCACAGCTTCCGGCAACTCAATCGAATTGGAAGCAATCAAAGACTGAAGTTGAGAACCAACACGCGAAGTGAAATTTTTCGCTCCATCCAGCGCCTGGGATACTTCCGGATCATCAGTGATGTTCTCAATTGTGCGATCGACAGAATCCAAAAAACTTAAATCGACATATTCACCAACCGGTTCCTCCCAAATCGGACGCGCGAAAAAAACGACCAGCAACAGAATCATCAACCAAAATAGTTTTCGCACATGCATCACCTCTTACCCTACAGTTTAATCGCAAATGCTCCATCCACAAAGCAAAAAGCATTTGTTACAGAAAAGCGTTAGCAGCCGTCTAGTCGCGACAAGCTGGAAGTCTTGCCGGTAATGGCGGGCTTTGCCATTGCAGACAAGGCTGAAGCGACTCGAGCGGCTGGCTGCCGGAGCTGGACAATAAGAAAAGCGTAAGCGCCAGTGCAGCTCTGACAGGCATAAACCAGACCGGCGAAGCGGCGCTTTTTGCCGTACAGCCGGGCAACCTGGAAAACCGGAAGCTTTACTATACATTAAAAAAAGATGCCATCACAAATGATGGCATCTTTTTCAACTAATCATGCTTCTTCTGGAATGGCAGTTTTTTTAGGTGAACTGAAAAGAAGTGTAAATGCCAGACCCAGCGCGAATGTCACCAAACTGGTTATGAGCGTGGTTGAGTCGGCTGAAAATCCAGGAAACACAACAAATAAAGACCCTAAAATCAATCCGATAATCGCTGCGTAAGTAACATAGGTAAAATGCTCCAGCAAGTATTGAATAGCCTTGCTGCTGACAATGAACCCAACGATAACGCCGGCACCGATAGTCAAAGCAATCGGAATGTTTAATGTGGATAAAGCATTGATGGCAGTTGAATAAACGCCTAGTAACAGCAAGATAAACGAGCCGCTAATTCCTGGCAATAACATCGCCATACTGGCCAGCCAGCCAGAGAAAAACAGCAAAAAGAAAATCGGTAATGTGAGGGAGGTGATCGGCGCCAAATCTTCTTCTGTCGGAATAAAGGCGGTTACGGCTAATGCCGCTCCGATGACCAGCAAAATGATCAAGTGGCGTGCAGTAAAGTTCTTTTTGACTTCCGCCTGCTTCATGATATATGGAATGACACCGATGATCAGCCCCATAAAGAAAAACTGTGTCGCTTCATAATGCTGCTCCAATAAATATTCGATGACCCGGCTAAACAGTAATAGCGTAATGACAATACCGATGCCAAGGGGCACTAAAAATCCAAGATATTTTTTCCAGTCACGGCTGAAAAAGCCGCTGATGGCCTCCAATAAGCGATCGTAAATCCCTAAAATAAATGCAATTGTGCCTCCGCTTACTCCTGGAATCAAGTCACTGATACCCATTAAGATCCCGCGGTATATATTCTTCCATTCCATTCATCTAATCTCCTCG
>JASLAI010000275.1 GCA_030147225.1 Planococcus sp. (in: firmicutes)
GTGAATTGGATCACGGCGCTCTGTTAACGGAATTTCTTCCCCTAAATCGATAATCTCGCCAAGTACGTTGAATACACGGCCTAATGTTACATCTCCAACTGGAACAGAAATTGCTCTGCCCAAGTCAGTTACTACTGAACCACGCTGCAATCCATCAGTGGATTCCATTGCGATTGTACGTACTGAATCGTCACCAAGGTGAAGAGCCACTTCAAGCGTCAAAACGACTTGAGCTTGGTTGGGACGATCAATATTTACAGTTAGGGCATTGTAGATAGCTGGAAGTTGGCCGTTAGCGAACTTGACATCTACAACCGGTCCCATAACTTGAAGAACGTGTCCTGTGTTCATGCTGTTCCCTCCTGTCTTACTTTTTTAAAACTTCCTGTTAAGGAAGCTTTGAGTTTATTTTTCAACAGGCTTCCATGCCCATCTGAATGGGCACTTCCGCTGTTTTTATTCCAATGCAGCTGCTCCGCCGACGATTTCAGAGATTTCCTGAGTGATTGCCGCCTGGCGGGCACGGTTGTATTGAAGTGTCAATCCGCCGATTAAATCAGACGCATTGTCGGTTGCGCTCTTCATTGCTGTCATAGATGCAGCATGCTCACTCGCTTTGCCGTCAAGAAGGGCCCCAAAGATCAAGCTTTCCGCATATTGCGGAAGAAGAACTTCCAAAATCGCTTCTGCTGAAGGGTCAAACTCATACGATGCAGTAGACCCGGTCGGTTGAATATCCGTCAGCGGCAAGACTTTGGTCTCTGTGACTTCTTGTTGAATAGCTGAAACAAAGTGATTGTAATACATATAAACTTCGTCATATGTACCATCTGAGAACATACCAACAGCTTTGCGCGTTATTTCTTTAATATCCGCAAACGTCGGATGGTCCGGAAGTGCGATTGCACTTTCAAGAATGGTCATTCCTTGTTTCGTAAAGAATTCCTTCCCTTTCCGGCCAACGCTCAGGATAACAAAATCGTCATTGGATGTATGCCGTTCACGGATTTTATTCATGACAATACGAAGAATATTACTGTTATATCCGCCTACAAGGCCACGATCCGATGTGATTACTAAATAAGCTGTTTTCTTCACAGGGCGCGCAATCATCATCGGGTTGCTTGTGTCCGCAGACCCAGCTGCGATGGATGCCACCACGTCCTGTATTTTGTCCATGTAAGGAACGAACGCTTTCGCATTCACTTCCGCACGGCTTAGTTTAGATGCAGAAACCATTTGCATGGCTCGTGTAATCTGGCTCGTTTTCTTGGTTGACGTAATTCGTGTTTTTATATCGCGTAAAGATGCCACTGGTATTTCACCACCTTATTATTTTTTCTTCATATTCGGCTCAATTATTACTCTGATTTTGCGAAAGTGCGTTTGAATTCATTGATCGCTGCACCAAATGCGTCATCAGCAGGTAAACCTTGAGTTGTGCGAATAGTATCCAAAATTTCTGTGTGGTTTGTATCCAACCAGCTTGTCAATTCAGCTTCAAAGCGAGAAATATCGTTAAGAGCGATATCGTCAAGGAATCCACGAGTCAACGCATAGAAAATAACAACTTGTTTTTCAACTTTGATCGGATTGTTCAAGTCCTGTTTCAAGACTTCAACAGTGCGTTTCCCGCGCTCGATTTTCGCAGCAGTTGCAGCATCAAGATCTGAGCCGAACTGAGAGAATGATTCAAGTTCACGGAAAGAAGCCAAGTCAAGACGCAATGTACCCGCAACTTTTTTCATTGCTTTGATCTGAGCTGAACCACCAACACGTGATACAGACAGACCCGCGTTGATCGCTGGGCGTACACCAGAGAAGAATAGATCCGATTGAAGGAAGATCTGGCCATCCGTAATCGAGATAACGTTTGTTGGAATATATGCAGAGATATCGCCAGCCTGCGTTTCAACGAACGGCAATGCTGTGATTGATCCTGCTCCAAGAGTTTCGTTCAACTTCGCTGCACGCTCAAGTAAGCGTGAGTGCAAGTAGAAGACATCCCCTGGGTAAGCTTCACGGCCTGGTGGACGACGAAGCAATAGTGAAAGTTCGCGGTAAGCAGATGCTTGTTTTGTTAAATCATCATAGACGATTAACACGTGCTTGCCTTCAAACATGAATTCCTCAGCCATTGTGATGCCTGCATAAGGTGCAAGGAACAATAGTGGAGCTGGTTGTGAAGCCGAAGCCGTTACAACGATTGTGTAATCAAGCGCTCCGTTTTTGCGGAAAGTTTCTACTACGTTACGTACAGTAGATTCTTTTTGTCCGATTGCTACATAAATACAGATCATGTCTTGGTCAGATTGGTTTAGGATCGTATCGATCGCTACAGAAGTTTTACCTGTCTGGCGGTCACCGATGATCAATTCACGCTGTCCACGGCCAATCGGCACAAGTGCGTCAATGGCTTTGATGCCTGTTTGAAGTGGTTCATGAACCGATTTACGGGCCATAACCCCTTGTGCAGGGCTTTCAATTGGACGGCTTTTAGTCGTGTTGATCGGTCCAAGACCATCAACAGGCTGTCCAAGTGGATTTACTACGCGTCCGATAAGTTCAGGTCCTACCGGTACTTCCATGATGCGGCCAGTCCGACGTACTTCATCGCCTTCTTTGATGTCTGTGTATGGGCCAAGGATAATGATACCAACATTGTTGGCTTCCAAGTTTTGCGCCATACCAAGGACACCAGTTGAGAACTCTACAAGTTCTCCAGCCATGATGTTGTCGAGGCCATGAGCGCGCGCGATACCATCACCAATGGTGATTACTGTACCGACGTCGTCAACTTTCATCTCTGATTGATAATTTTCAATCTGTTGTTTGATCAGACCGCTGATTTCTTCAGCTTTGATGCTCATGTATGTCACCCTCTCATAATTTCATAATTAACCGATCAATTGACGCTGCAGACGTGCCAATTTTGTGCTCACGCTGCTGTCGTAAATACGGTTTCCGATTTGAAGACGCAATCCGCCGATTAACGATGGATCGATGATGTTTTCAATTCGTAAAGATTGTTTGCCGATTTTCTTTGAGAACACAGAAGAAATGGATGCGCGCTCTTCTTCCGTCAAAGGACGTGTAGAATATACTTTTGCATCTTCAATTCCCTGTGCGCTATTGGATAATGCAACGAGCTCGTCAACCATTGATCCAACTTCGTTTAATCGTTTGCGTTCTGCCATCAATTGAAGTGTATTTACGACAAGCGGATTCGCTTCTTTAAATACTTCATTGATCAAGTTTGTTCTTTTATCAGCTGAAAGTTTTGGAGAAACGATCAAATTGTAAAGATCCGGAGTCATCTCAAAGACTTTTTTCACTTCACGCAGGTCCTGTTCTACCTCCAAAGCCGATCCATGCTTTTGAGAGACTTGGAACAATGCTAGAGCGTAGCGTTCTGCAACTTGACTCACTGAACTTCCCCTGCCTTCGCAATCGTTTCATTAATCAACTGGCGGTTGTCTTCCTCAGAGATTTCTTTTTCAAGCACTTTCGTAGCAGCAAGCAATGACAATGCCACAACTTCTTCACGAACAGCTGAAATAGCTTTATCTCTTTCGTTGGCAATTTCTTGAACCGCAGCTTCTTTCATGCGGCCAGACTCAGCACGCGCTGTCGTAATAATTTCCTCACGCGAAACTTCGCCTTGCTTTTTAGCGTTTTCGACGATTTCCTGTGCTTGTGTACGCGCATCTTTTAGAAGGCTGCGCTGCTCATCAAGCAACTTTTGTGATTCTAGACGGCTGTTTTCAGCAGTTTCGATTTCACTCTTGATCAAATCTTCACGCTGCTGCATTACGCCCATCAAAGGACCCCATGCGAATTTCTTCAAAAGCATCATTAGCAAAATGAAGATAACAAGTGTTGCGAGAATGTCTCCAATATTCAAAAACTCCCCGGTTGCACCGAGTACGAGGTGATCAAAAAACACGATTGTTTCACTCCCTTCAAGAGCCTAAAATACAATTTCTTCTATAGTAAGATCTTTATGTGTGTAAGATGAATTTTCAAAAGCAAATTGGTTTATACAAGTTTAAATGGCGAAAACCATATCGAAGCATCCCCACCATTTAACTTTTTGTATAAAAATACTATTGGTTCATAACGATGAACGCGATAACTACGGCGATGATCGGCAATGCTTCAACCAATGCAACCCCGATGAACATTGTTGTTTGTAAAACGCCGCGTGCTTCTGGCTGGCGAGCGATACCTTCAACTGTTTTTGAAACGATAAGACCGTTACCGATACCTGCGCCTAGTGCTGCTAAACCTACTGCGATTGCTGCTGCTAATAAACCTAATGAACCTGTCATTGTAATGTGTCCTCCTCAGGATAGTTGTTTTTTTGTTTGCTCTACGAGCAGTTTTATACTCAATGGTCGTCGGCAACTTTATGCGATAAATAGACCATCGTCAACATAACGAAAATAAACGCTTGGATCGCCCCGATAAAGATCGAGAACCCTTGCCATAACATCATTGGCAGAATGGCTGCTGCAAATCCGAAAATACTTGCTGATGCGAGGCCTGCCAACAAAGTCAACAAGATTACCCCCGCATAGATGTTACCGTAAATAAGCAGACCGAGTGTCAACGTATTTGCGAATTCCTCAATGACTTTCAATGGGAATAAGAATTTCATCGGCTTGATGTAGCCGGCTGAGTACCCTTTTAGCCCCTTCAGCTTGATGCCGTAATAATGACTCAAGATGAGTACCATTGCGGCTAACGTCATCGTTACCGTAGGATCGGCTGTCGGCGATTTCCACCAAAGATCGTCATTGACAACTATTGCAAATGGAAGCCCTAACATATTCGAAACAAAAATGAACATAATTAGCGTAATTCCAAGAACATGAAATCGGCCACCATCTCTCCAGTCCATATTGCTGTTAATAATCCCTTTCACGAAATCCATGATCCATTCCATGAAGTTTTGCATGCCCGTCGGTTTGAGCTGCAAGTTCCGTGTAGCGAAAAAAGCAATAAGGAATACGATAAGAGCGGCCACAAGTAGCATCATAACGTTCGATAGGTTGAACCAGATCCCGAACACCTCGAGCATAGGAGCGCCATGTTCCACGATAGTTTCACCTCTCTTTCCACATTGTTAATGGTGTTTCACGTGATAAACAATCCGCTCTGTTAATAACAGAGCATAAGGGACCATCAACCCAATTACCGTACTGACCAAGTGAATGTGCTCTGCGAATAAAATGGCAATCGCCACAGCTGCAACACCTGATGCAAACCGTAATGCCGTTCCAAGCGAACGAACTTTCGAGCCTTCAGCCACCGCACGGTCGAATTTCTCCATCCGTCGAACCAATATCCACATGTTGTAAATGCCGAACAAAGTTCCGATTATGAGACCCGCGAACACTTCTTGATAAGGGGTAAACCCCCAACCAATAACGCAGAACGCCAAGATGAAAAGAATCATCTTTTTCAGCCTTGTATAAATCTCCCTGAGTCCATCCATTTTCTACTTGTCTCCTGATTCGAATTTGCGGACAGTCTGAAGCATTGCCCAAACACCGGCAGCGATGCCTATGAATAGGCAGATGATCATGAAAAACGGTGCGGTTCCGATTTTTTCATCGAGCCACATACCTGTGAACACACCGATGAGCACGGACCCGACAAGTTGTGAGAGGATGGCGCTGTAAATCGCCATCGCTTGTAAGGGACTTTTTGTTGGGCGCATGATAACTCCCTCGAACTTCGTTGATTTGACATTAAACCCTTAAAAAGAGCAGTCGCATCAGGCTTCTAAGACCACATAATCTATGTAAGAAAACCTTCTCATGCATACCCTTTGTAAGCATACAATAGGGGTAAAATCATGTCAATTAGTAGAAGTGAAAAACTTCACAAGCGATTTTCCTCTGACATATTGTTGACAAACTTTGAAAATAAAAGTGAAACTGCTGTCAAAGCTGGACACATTGAAATGCAGAATCGGCCGTTTTAGCTTCGACGGGCCTAAGCCAGGCTGACTTGAGACCCGAGTAGCTGGCCAATGCAGCTGGACACAATTAAATTCAGAACCGGTCATTTTTTCTTTACAGTTTGGAAAAATAACCATGGAGAGCTTCAACGATCCGAGCGGATGCTTTGCCGTCTCCGTATGGATTCGATGCCTGAGACATAGCTTTATAGGCTTCTTCATCCGTCAGCAATTCTTTCGCCATTCCGTAGATCGTCTCTTCGTCTGTTCCTGCAAGTTTTAATGTTCCAGCAGAAATGCCTTCAGGACGCTCCGTCGTATCACGCAAGACCAGTACCGGCTTGCCGAGTGAAGGCGCTTCTTCTTGAATTCCGCCTGAATCAGTCAGAATAAAGAATGAGCGAGCCGCAAAGTTGTGGAAATCCAGAACTTCCAGCGGTTCAATCAAATGGATGCGTGGATCACGGCCTAATACTTCGTCTGCTACTTCGCGTACAGCAGGATTCATATGTACCGGATAAACCACTTGAATATCATCGTGTTCTTCAATCAGGCGTTTAATAGCCCGGAACATATTGCGCATCGGTTGACCGAGGTTCTCACGGCGATGTGCCGTCAATAGAATCATGCGGTCAGTGCCGATTTTCTCCAAAATTGGATGCGTATATGTTTCGCGCACGGTTGTTTGAAGTGCATCGATGGCCGTATTCCCCGTAATATGAATTGTTTCTTCTTTCTTGTTTTCGTCCAGCAGATTCTGAGCTGATTTTTCAGTTGGCGAAAAATGAATATCCGCCATGACTCCCGTCAACTGACGGTTCATCTCTTCTGGATACGGTGAGTATTTATTGTGCGTACGCAAACCTGCTTCCACATGTCCGACGGCCACCTGATTATAAAAAGCCGCAAGGCTGGCAGCAAAAGTTGTGGTTGTATCACCGTGAACGAGGACGATATCCGGTTTCGCTTCTTTCATGATTGTGTCGAGCCCCTGCATCGCCCGCATTGTTACATCGGTCAATGTCTGGCGGTCCTTCATGATGTTCAGATCAAAGTCAGGCGTAATCTGAAACGTCTCCAACACTTGATCCAGCATTTCACGGTGCTGTGCTGTCACCGTTACCAACGGTTCGATGGTATCAGGATGTTTTTGAAGTTCCAACACAAGCGGCGCCATTTTAATGGCTTCTGGACGCGTGCCAAATATCGTCATTACTTTCCATTTTTTCGTCAAGCTGGTGTACCCCGCTCTCTTATTTAGTCCCGAATAATCTGTCCCCAGCATCCCCAAGACCTGGAACAATATATCCTTTTTCATTTAACTTCTCATCAAGTGCTGCAATGTAGATGTCGACATCTGGATGCGCTTGTTGAAGGGCTTCTACACCTTCAGGAGCTGCAATGATGCACATAAACCGAATTTTCGTAGCGCCGCGTTTTTTCATCGAATTGACTGCTTCGATTGCAGAACCGCCTGTCGCAAGCATTGGATCGACAACGATGAAGTCCCGCTCTTGTACATCGGAAGGCAATTTCAAGTAATATTCGACCGGCTGTAAAGTAACCGGATCACGGTATAAACCGATATGCCCAACTTTAGCGGCCGGAATCAGTTTTAAAATTCCATCGACCATGCCAATGCCTGCACGTAAAATAGGTACCACACCTAATTTTTTCCCTGCAAGAACTTTGGATGTTGCCAGTTGAACCGGCGTCTCTACTTCAATTTCCTCTAGAGGCAAATCGCGTGTGATTTCAAAAGCCATCAATGTAGCAATTTCATCAACCAATTCACGAAACTCTTTCGTCCCTGTAGACTTGTCACGGATGTACGTCAGCTTATGCTGAATCAACGGATGATCAAAAACGTATACTTTTCCCACGGCCTATCTCTCCTTTTCGAACATTATCTTAAATAGTATAACAGAAAATCATTGGCTCAAGTTGTCAGATCCCGCTTTGTCATTATTCAGTTATTTTCACCTATGCTTTATTTCTCCAAAGAAAAAAACCAGGAAATAATTCCCCGGTTTTGTTCAATTTGCTTATAAAATTATAGTCAGCGTGCTTTTTGAATTGCAGCTGTTTAATCTAGGAATTTCATTAGAAGACATTTCCTGATGCAGCTCTGTTCCAAACGATCGCTAAATCTGGTCGACAGCTAAAAAAATTACCAACCCAAAGCGTTTCTTCTATAATAAGAACGCTTCATTGAGAGGCATCGGTTTATAGAATAAATATCCCTGTCCCACTTTGCAGCCGAGGTCCAGCAAGGTCTGGCGATCTTTTTCCGTCTCTACACCTTCTGCAACGGCACGCAAGTTCAAGTTTTCCGCAAGCTGGATAATGGTTCGGATAATTGCCAGAGTGCCGGCTTCTTCCATATTCGAAATGAAGGAGCGGTCAATTTGCAGTTCTTCAACAG
>JASLAI010000288.1 GCA_030147225.1 Planococcus sp. (in: firmicutes)
TGACTACACAGATTTTATTACTATGGTAAAAAAGTATTGATGTATCAAGGTTTTTAGGTAATCTTTCGTGCTGATAAATCCTAATTGCTGAATCAAGAATGCGTCAACTATATGAACAATTCGCCATATTCCTCTCTATTATATGCCAGTCCCGGAGGCTAAGGGAATGGATATTGTTTTTACAGCCGCAATGAGTATGCTACAATAACGGACATTATGTTCGAGAGGGGAATACAGATGATTAAAAAATGGTTTTTAACTATAGTTCTTGGAGGATCCATGGTGGCATTGGCTGCTTGTGGCGGCGATGCTGCAGAAGAAACGAACGAGGACACGGCTCCTCAAGAGGAAGCAGCACCTGAAGAGGAGGCGGCAGAACAGGAAGCTGCTGGAGATGCTGAACAGCCAGAAATGCCTGAACCGGATTTAGAAGGCATTCCGGATGTTGTTGCTGAAGTAAATGATGAAGAAATTACAAAAGAAGAATTTGAATCTGCTTATACAGGTCAATTCCAGCAGCTTGCGATGCAGGCGCAAATGTCTGGGCAGGAAGTTGATCAAGCCCAGTTAAAAGAACAAATTGCTGAAAGCTTAGTTGCTCAGAAGTTGCTTGTTCAAGAAACTGAAAACCAAGAAATCACTGCATCAGAAGAACAGGTCAATACGGCATTAGAAGAATTGGCGAAACAAAACGGATTGGAATCATCAGAGGAGTTTTTGGCAGCACTTGAAGAGCAGGGAATCACTGAAGAAGAAGTGATGGAACAAGTAGAAGCACAAGTCAAAGTAGAACAACTAATTGCAAGTGAGACCGGTGAAATCAATCCGACGGACGAAGAAGTCCAGAAGTTATATGACGAAGCTCAGGCTCAACAAGAAGAAGCCGGCGGCGAAGAACTTCCAGCGTTCGAAGAAGTGAAACCCCAGCTTGAAGAGCAGGTAAGAATGCAAAAAGAAGGGGAAGCTACACAGGCACTAATCGCCCAGCTTCGCGAAAAAGCGGATGTAACCATTCACCTATAAAAGGAAAACCAGGTCCTAAGGATCTGGTTTTTTTGATTAAAAGTAAACATTTCTAAAGGACTGCTTCAAGAAAACTAAAGCTTTTTTTAAAAGTTTTAAATTTTTTTTGAGGGGGTATGATGTATAAATGGAATTTTCAATAAAGTTATTTGAGGGAGTATTCAAGTTTCCTCACACATCAGAGGGTTTGACAGGACAGCGAATCTTGCGTATCCTTTACAGTTGTGATAAAGAGAAACTTGAAGCGGCAGTGGTTCTTCATCCGCTGTTGGTCTTCAGTTGATCAATTCAGGCTTTAACGGCCAGTGGACTTTCACTAGAAAAGTGGAGGTATTGCTGGCCGTTAAAGCGGGATAAAAAGAAAAAGGAGGGGTACTATATGAAGAAAGTAACCAATGTTTTTTGGATTGCACTTGCACTTGTAATATTGGCCATTGGCTACGGAGCGCTTGCACCCGATAATTTTGCAGAAGTTACAGGAAATATAGAATCATTCCTGACAACTTCGTTCGGTTGGTATTATTTATTGGTTGTTTCCATCATGGTTATATTTTGTCTATTTTTCCTTATCAGCCCGATGGGACAAGTAAGACTGGGCAAAGATACAGATAAACCCGAATTTTCATTTGGAACATGGGTTGCCATGCTATTTTCAGCAGGAATGGGAATCGGTCTTGTATTCTGGGGAGCGGCAGAACCGTTATCGCATTTTGCAATCGATCCGGCAACTGCTGAAGCTGGCAGCGCTGAAGCAATGAAGGAATCAATGCGTTACAGCTTTTTCCACTGGGGAATTCATGCGTGGGCTATTTATGCTGTAGTTGCTTTGTCACTCGCCTATGCACAGTTCCGAAAAGGAGAACCTGGATTAATTTCTGCTACTTTAAAACCTTTGTTTGGGGATAAGATGAAAGGTCCTTGGGGAACATTTGTAGATGTTATTGCTGTTTTCGCAACAGTTATTGGTGTTGCAACCACCCTTGGCTTTGGCGCTATTCAAATTAATGGAGGTCTTGCTTATCTTTTTGATGGCATATCGGGAGACAGTTTTATCGTCCAATTAATTATTGTTGCCATTGTAACGGTGTTGTTTATGGTTTCATCTTGGTCAGGACTGAGTAAAGGAATCAAGTATCTGTCCAACACCAATATGGTGCTGGCCTTCGTATTGCTAATGGCTATCATTGTGCTTGGTCCGACTTTGCTCATAATGAATATGTTTACTGATACAATCGGTACATACTTCCAGAACTTAGTGCAAATGAGCTTCCGTGCAGCACCTGTAGATGGTGAGAATCGTGCATGGATTGATGGATGGACCATTTTTTATTGGGCATGGTGGATTTCATGGGCTCCATTCGTTGGTATTTTCATCGCACGCATATCTAGAGGACGGACAATTCGTCAGTTTTTACTGGGCGTGCTGTTGATTCCAACTTTCATCAGTTTTTTATGGTTCGCAGCCTTTGGTACGACCGCTATCGATGTTCAAAACAGTGGAGTGAACTTGACAGGTCTGTTGACAGAGGAAACTCTGTTTGCCATATTTAACCAGATGCCATTTGGCATTTTGTTATCAGTCATTGCGATTTTCCTGATAACGACATTCTTCGTCACTTCTGCTGACTCTGCGACCTTTGTGCTTGGAATGCAGACAACAGGCGGTTCATTGCATCCGCAGAATACAGTGAAATTGACATGGGGATTTGCCCAGTCAGCAATTGCTGTAATCTTGTTATCAACGGGGGGACTTGGCACATTACAGACAGTTTTGATCATAGCGGCATTTCCGTTCTCGATCATTATGCTGTTAATGATGGCTGCCTTCTGGAAAGCATTATCTATAGAGTATAAGGCCATAAAACGCAAACGCTAAAACCGCCGCTTCGGCGGTTTTTTCATTGGATAAGCGTTATAATGAAAGTCAGGCAACAAAAAGATGGAGGATTTTAAAATGGAAAAACCGCATGTATTATTAGTGGATGGAATGGCGCTATTGTTCCGCTCGTTTTTTGCAACCTCAGCCGTCGGTCAATATTTCCGGACGACTGAAGGGTTGGCGACAAATGGTGTACAAGGATTTGCTCGCCATGTGCTGGCGGCCAAAGATATGTTAAAGCCGACTCATATGGCTGTGTGTTGGGACATGGGGGCACGGACATTCCGGACGGATCTGTTCGATGGCTATAAGGCCAACCGGCCGGCACCACCAGAGGACATGGTGCACCAGTTTGACCTCGCCCAATCAATTTCTGAGCAACTTGGTTGGAAAAACTATGGTGAGGCCGGAATAGAAGCGGATGACTTTATCGGCTCGTTTACGAAGCAATGGCAGGATCAAGTTGATTTCACCATCATCACGGGTGATAAAGACATGCTGCAATTGCTGACGCCTTCAGTCACTATCGCGTTCATGAAAAAAGGATTTCATATATATGATGTCTATACGGAGACGCGTTTCATTGAGGAGTATGGCATACAGCCTTCACAATTTGCGGATGTTAAAGCGTTTATGGGAGACCCGAGCGATGGCTATCCCGGAGTTAAAGGAATTGGTCCAAAAACCGCACTTCAGCTTATTCAAAAATACGGTTCAACAGACGGTGTGCTGAACGCAATAGATGAATTAAAACCTGCTCAAAAAAAGAAAATCGACGAACACAAAGACATGCTTCTGCTATCGAAAAAACTGGCTGTCATCAAATGTGACATCCAGTTGGATTTACCGTTGGAGGAGCTTACCGTTCCTGCTTATACCAACGATCATATTCAATTGTGCCGCGATCAACAATTGCTGCTGCTTGCTAAACAATTGGAAAAGAGTGTAGGGATTACTGCCGACCCTTGGGCATAATTTTCACAAAGGTCAGCACTTTACGATTTTCCATATAAGAAACCGTCCGCATTTTGCTGGGACGGTTTTTTTGTCCATTATCGTGAATATACAAAATGAGATCATCAGCTTCCTGTCTAAAGCCGATCAGTGGAACCCAGTGATAGCTGTAACGCGGTTTTGAAAACCAGTGAAACGTAAAGTAGCGGTCGAATTTCATGGCAAGAGGACGTCCTGCCAGAAGTTCTGCCTTTACTTCTTCCGTGCTTTGGATTTTTTTCAGCTCATAGCGTTTGCCGGCGACCTTATGGAAGTTTCTAAGGAGTCTCCATGTAAACAAGCCGATGGGAGTGGAGCCAAGCAATCGATAAAGCTGGTCGACCCCGACCTCAAGACCTTCATAATGCTGCAAAATGGCGGCGGCAGTTACAGGACCACATGCAGAAGAACGGTATTTTTCAGAGATTGACTCGTCATGCTGAGACAGTCCTTTGAAAGCGATTAGTTTTTGCATAGCTTCTACCTCCCGTTCGTGGCTCGACCTATTACAGTTTAACTGATAACTTTTCGTTTTCCGTGATCAGCTGTTTTAGGGCCACCCTGAAAGTCGTATAGGCCTCCAACTCCACTTGGATTCCGGCGTGGACAATTTCCCGAACAAACAACGGATTAAAACTGACATAGATGGCGCGTAGGCCCATGAGGCCCAAAGCGGAATTCAACTGGCTCAATTCGCTAGCCAGACCATTATAATCAAATTCGGCAATATCGTCTGTTGTCACGCCTGTAAAATCAAAAATAACGCGTTCTGTTTCGCGATGCTTTTCGGCATACTTTAAAACTTTCGTTCGAATCATATCAAAGCGGTCTGTAAAAATAAAACCGGCGATTGGCACTAAGATAGTCTTAGGGACAATCGATGGAATAATCGGAGCTGACATATTCTTAACTAGCTTTTCGTAGTAAACCAGCTGTTTTTTTAATGCTGCTAATTCCTGTTCTGAATCCATTTATACTACCTCCACGGTCAATAAGATAAGGAAATTACTGCTTTGCTTCGGCTGCTGTCAGCAACTCGATAGTTCAAAAAATATAATCAAGCGAAAAAAAGGAGCAGGCGGGAGCCTACTCGTTTTGGTCATTCAAAAATTTTGTAACCGATTCTGGTGATTTGGCGTTGGCGCTATGAAGATGAGCCGTTTTTTCGCCGTCTTTAAAGATTAGCAGACTAGGAATCCCCATTACATCGTATTTTTCTGCAAGTTCAGGGAGTTCATCGCGATTGACATCAAACCATTGGTACTGGTTGAATTCCTCAATGATCGGATCAATAAACATATCCATGCGTGTGCAGTCCGGGCACCAGCCAGCTTGGAATTTTACAATTACAGGTTGGGTGCCATTTATAGCTTCAGTAAATTTTTCGTTTGTAGTAAGTGATTTCATTTGTATTGCCTCCTTATAGGTTCTCTATCAGTTTACCGTGCTTTTATTAAATCGCAAAGAATTTGTTTCTGAAAAATTAAGGGGATTTATAACGATTAAATATTGCGAAAAAAGAAAAAATAACTTACACTAAAAGACATAGAGAACGTTCTATTTTTTTTACTTAAAAAATGAATGAGTATTCATTCAAAAATTCAAGGAGGGTTTGCTAGTGGCTTACCAAATTAGAAAAGCGGCTGTAATCGGTTCAGGTGTAATGGGTTCAGGAATTGCAGCGCACCTTGCAAATATAGGAATCCCTGTATTATTGCTTGATATTGTCCCACGTGAACTATTAAAAGACGAACAGGCAAAAGGCTTGTCGCTTGAGGACAAAGGGGTGCGCAATCGAATTGCAGCCGGATCTATACAGAAACTGCTCAAACAGAAACCTGCTCCATTAACTGCAAAAAAGAACCTGCAATTGATCACGCCAGGAAACCTGGAAGACGATCTTGA
>JASLAI010000419.1 GCA_030147225.1 Planococcus sp. (in: firmicutes)
CTAAATAATAATATATCATAATTTTCGCAATTCCATAAGCTTTGATAGAAAATAACCAACATTCTGCAAAATAACCCAGTACTAATTAACCCCTTTGTTGTGCTACTTCTCTTTTTTTGCGCAACCGGATGAACAATCGGAAGTTATGAACTAAGGTTTTCACTACCGCATATGTTGGAATAGCTATTAAAATACCGATAAATCCATATAGTGCACCCGCAATCATCAGCAGAAGAATAATCGTCAACGGATGGATATTTAGTCGATTGCCCATTATGTTTGGTGTAATCAAGTTTCCCTCAATTTGCTGAACCACTAGTAAAACCAACACAACTTTTACTGCCATCCAGAAATCTCCACTCATCAAGGCGACAAATAGAGCAGGAATGATTCCAATGATTGGCCCTAAAAATGGAACGATTATCAGGAACATGGCAAAAATCGCTAAACTTAGAGCATAATCCAATCCGATAATCAGATATCCGATATACATCAAAACCCCTACAACAGCAGCTACTATCGCCTGACCTACAATAAATGTCGACAAAGTCTGATCGACGTCTTTCAGCAACTTTTCACCCTCCAGTTTATGCTCTTCAGGTAAATACTTTTTTAAATGCGGTACAAACTTTTCGTCATCCTTTAATAGAAAGAAAAGCACAAAAGGAACCACGATCAACACAATGGCAATATTCATAAGCATAGTTAAAATGTTTATTACATTATTCAGCAAACCTTCTGATAGATTCTCCAAATAGCCTAATGCCCATTCTTTTATCTGCGGACCTGAAATTTCCCCCAGCTGCAAATCAGATAATAAGGTGTCCGATTCCTCTGTTACTTCTTCTACCTTTTCTGGAGCCAGGTCCGCAAAACTTTCGACTTGCGATGAAATAATAGGTCCAAAAAAATAAATTAAGATGGATAAAACTAAAATTATTATGGCAAAAACGATTCCGATGCCTGCGATTTTAGGTACATACTGCCTTAGCCATTTTACAAAAGGCCGCAGCAGGTAATAAAGGAGTCCTCCTATTAAAATGGGAGCAAAAATAGTTGCAATGACAATCCTCAAAGGTTCGAAAATGTAATCGATTTTCCCCAGAAAGAATAAAGTGATGGCTACAAGCAGCACTGCAGTTGTATATTCAAAAAAAGGTTTCCTGATCCACAAATCTGTTCTCCGCCTTTCCTGCTATGCTGGTAAATTCCAGCACGCAAAAAAAAGCGAAAGCAAAGAAAAGCTTTGCTTTCGCTTTTTTCATTTTTTTTATTTATCTTCCTCAAGTTCACGCATCTCTTTATGTGTTTGCGGGAATGCATTTGCCTGCCATTCGTCTCGATAAGCAGAGTCTAATTGGGACAATCCTTGCTCAGTAGAATCTTCTAACGCTTCAACGCTTTCGCGCTCATCTACTTTCGAGCTGTTGCGCATATCCGTATCTTCTCTTACAGTAACAGTATTTTTTTCCTGATATGCCTTGTAGACAAAAATTCCAGACGCTGCTGCGAGCGCACTGCCTATAAGTGTATTCATTGTTGATTTTTTCATTAGAATCCCTCCAAAAATGCATGGTTTCTTTCACTTTTACTTGTATACCCTATATATGATTTTTTAACTAGCTGAGAACAACTTTTTTATTCATTTAAGATTTCAGCTGCTGTAAAGCCTTTTCTTCTGCTGGAATTCGCACAAGAAGAAGCAAAAGCGCATTTGCAATACTGAAGATTAAGGCAGTTCGCCAGGCGCCGAAAATGAGAGGAAGCGAAACAATTTCTAAAGCAACGACAAGGTAGTTCGGATGCGGCAGCCAACGATACGGCCCTTTCTTCACTTTATCCGCCCCGGGCAGAATGAGAATTTTAGTGTTCCAAAAGCGCCCAAGAGAAGATAAAGCCCAAACACGAAGAAGCTGAGCTATAGCAAAGGCCACTAAAAAAAATTGCCAGCCAGTTCCAAATTCTGGTCCGATTGCCCAAACTTCAAGCAGCAGTGAAAGAAAGAAAAGCACATGCAGTAAGACAATCCATTTATAATGTCCAGCGCCAAATTCAATGGCACCTTGCCTTTTCATGACTTTTTCATTAAACCGAGCATATAGTACTTCCAACAGCCTTTGCAAAATGACAAATCCGACTAACAGCAAGAAGAACATCATAAGACTGAATCTCCCCATTCAAGCCATAGCATTTCGGAACTGAATCCTGGACCTAAAGCGGTAAGCAAACCTTCTTCTCCGTTCTGCGGCTTATTTTCCATAAAATCCTTTAGCACATAAAGTACTGTAGGAGAGGACATATTGCCGTATTCGGCGAGCACAGCTCTTGAAATATTCGTCTTGTCAGCTGTCAAACCAAGTGACTTCTCATATGCCAATAAGACTTTCTTGCCGCCGGGATGTGCAATGAAGTGCGTGATATCCGAAGAGGTCTTCGATATTTTTTTCAAAAAGACATCTACGTTAGGTTTTAGCCACTTCTCGATTATTTTTGGGATATCCCGTGAAAAAACTACATGCAGCCCTTCATCTTTTATATCCCACCCCATCACATCCTCAGAATCCTGCATTAAAGTCGATTGTGTATTTCTAATACGGAATCCTTCACCCGACATGTCCACTTTGTCTCCCGTGACCAAAGCACAGGCTGCACCATCCGCAAAAAGGGAAGTGCCGATCAAATTACTTTTCGAAGTATCCGACCGCTGAAAAGTCAGGCTGCATAGCTCCAAGCAAAGCACCAAGACTCTAGCTTCGGGATAAGCACGGCAATAGTCGTCAGCACGGCTAATCCCCGATGCCCCTCCCGCACATCCAAGCCCCCATAAAGGAATTCGCTTAATGTGAGGCGGCATTTTTAAAGCATTCATGATTCGTGCGTCAATAGTCGGCGTCGACATTCCTGAACTAGACACAAAAATAAAAGCATCTATATCCTGTTTATCCACCTGCGTTTCTTCCAGGCACCTAGCTACAGCACGGCTTCCCATTTTCACTGCCTCTTCCACATAAAGGCGGTTCTTCTCCTCT
>JASLAI010000155.1 GCA_030147225.1 Planococcus sp. (in: firmicutes)
CCCATTTACTTTTACAGCCAAAGTTTCTGGTTTCAAACGGTAGCCTTCACAGACTGCACAAGGCTGTTCGCCCATGTATTTTTCCATTTGATCACGGATATAATCAGACGAGGTTTCCCGGTAACGGCGGTCGACATTGGACAGTACGCCTTCAAAATGAATATGGTTGTCCCGAATCTGGCCATAATCGTTTTCATAGCGGAAACGGATTTTGTCTTTTCCTGAGCCGCGCATGATGATATTGATGTGCTCTTCAGGCAAATCACTGACAGGTACATCCATATCAATCTTGTAATGCTTGCAGATTGCTTTTAATAATTGCGGATAATACTGCGAACTGGTCGGCTGCCAAGGAACGATGGCTCCTTTGTTGAGAGAAACAGACCAATCTGGTATAACCAAATCCGGATCGACTTCCAACTTCATCCCAAGACCGTCACATTCCGGGCAGGCTCCGAAAGGCGAGTTGAATGAAAACATCTTCGGTTCCAACTCTCCGATGGAAAATCCACAGATTGGACATGCGTGATGTTCACTGAACAGCAATTCTTCCTGTTCCATGACATCGATCAATACACGGCCTTCCCCTAAACGCAAAGCAGATTCAAGCGAATCGCTGAGCCGCGGTGCAATATTTTCTTTCATGACAATCCGGTCGATAACCACTTCGATTGAATGCTTTTTATTTTTATCAAGCGTAATATCGTCGTCCAAGTCAATCAGTGCTCCATTGACCCGAACCCGTACATATCCTTGTTTTTTGATATCTTCCAGTAATTTCACATGGGTGCCTTTACGCCCGGAAACAATCGGGGCCAAAATCTGCATCTTTGTACGCTCCGGGTAAACAAGTAAGCGATCGACCATTTCTTCGATTGTTTGCGACGAGATCTCAATGCCGTGATTTGGACAGATTGGTTTTCCGATTCGTGCGTACATTAACCGCATGTAGTCATAAATTTCCGTTACTGTGGCCACGGTGGAACGCGGATTTTTGCTGGTGGTTTTCTGATCTATTGAAATGGCCGGTGATAAGCCTTCTATCAAATCGACATCCGGCTTATCCATTTGCCCTAAAAACTGACGGGCATAGGAAGATAATGATTCCACATAACGCCGCTGCCCTTCTGCATAAATTGTATCGAATGCCAGTGAAGATTTACCGGAACCTGATAATCCCGTCATTACGACAAGTTTGTCACGCGGAATGACAACGTCAATATTTTTTAAATTGTGCGCACGTGCGCCTTGTATCCGTATTTCTTGATTTTTCAATTTCCATCATCCTTCCGCTTTCAATTCAAGCACTGTATCACGCAGTTCTGCAGCCCGTTCGAAATCGAGTGCTTTCGCTGCTTCTTTCATTTCCGTTTCAAGCAGAGTCACCAGTTTCATGCGATCTTCTTTGTTGAGTTTTTTGCCGGATACTGCTTTTGAAACATATTCTTCCGACTCTTCCGCTGCGGCAGTCGCCCGGATCACATCACGGATCTTCTTCTGTATCGTAATTGGCGTAATGCCATGTTTTTCATTATAGTCCGCTTGAATCGTGCGGCGGCGCGTCGTTTCATCCATCGCTTTTTGCATGGAATCCGTCACTCTGTCAGCATACATGATGACATGTCCGTTTGCGTTTCTGGCTGCTCGGCCCATCGTCTGGATCAATGCCCGTTCTGAACGCAGGAAACCTTCTTTGTCGGCATCCAAAATCGTCACCAGCGAGACTTCCGGAATATCCAGTCCTTCACGCAGCAGGTTAATGCCGACTAGTACATCGTAAACGCCCATCCGCAGCTCTCGGATAATTTCAATCCGTTCCAAGGTTTTGATCTCGGAATGCAGGTAATTAACTTTAATCCCGGCATCTTTCAAATAAGCTGTCAAATCTTCCGACATCTTCTTGGTCAAAGTCGTAACCAGTACTCGCTCATTATTTTCCGCACGCTGTCGGATTTCATACATTAGATCGTCTATCTGACCTTCAATCGGACGGATTTCGATGGTCGGGTCAAGCAAACCAGTCGGCCGGATGATCTGTTCGACCATTTCCGGTGTGTGTTCCATTTCGTACGGACCTGGTGTGGCTGATACAAATACAGCTTGGCTGATATGTTCTTCAAACTCATCAAACGTCAACGGACGATTATCCATTGCCGACGGCAGTCGGAAACCATAATCGACCAGCACTTTTTTCCTTGCCTGGTCACCATTGAACATTCCACGAACCTGAGGCAGCGTCACGTGGCTTTCATCCACCACTAACAGAAAATCTTCAGGGAAGTAATCAATCAATGTATAGGGCTGAGCGCCAGGTGGACGAAGTGTTAAATGGCGGGAATAGTTTTCAATGCCGGAGCAAAAGCCCATTTCCCGCATCATTTCCAAATCATAGCGCGTCCGCTGTTCAAGCCTCTGTGCTTCCAGCAATTTGTCTTCCGCACGCATTTCCTTCAGTCGCGCTTCTAATTCCTCTTCAATATTTGCAATGGCTTTAACCATCTTATCTTCACGTGTAACAAAGTGGGAAGCCGGAAAGATAGCCACATGTTCCCGTTCGCCAATAATTTCACCTGTCAGGGCGTCCACTTCACGGATCCGGTCTATTTCGTCACCAAAAAATTCGACGCGCAGACATCTTTCATCGCGGGATGCCGGAAATATCTCAACGACGTCCCCACGTACGCGGAAGGTCCCTCGAATAAAATTAATATCATTGCGCTCATACTGAACGTCGACCAATTTTCGCAATAGCTGATTGCGTTCAATCTCCATTCCTTTACGGAGAGAAACGACCAGTTCGCGATATTCTTTTGGAGAACCGAGGCCATAAATACAGGAAACCGAAGCGATGACAATAACGTCATCCCGTTCGAATAGCGAGCTGGTGGCAGAATGTCGCAGCTTATCGATTTCGTCATTGATGCTGGCATCTTTTTCAATGAATGTATCTGATTGCGGCACATAAGCCTCCGGCTGATAATAATCGTAATAACTAACAAAATACTCAACTGCGTTATCAGGAAAGAATTCCTTAAACTCGCTGTAGAGCTGCCCTGCCAGTGTTTTATTGTGAGCCATAACAAGTGTTGGCTTCTTCACTTGCTGGATAACATTCGACATCGTATAGGTTTTACCTGTACCTGTAGCTCCCAATAAAGTCTGGCAGCGTTTGCCGTTAATAACGCCTTTTGTCAATTCAGCGATTGCTTGAGGCTGATCACCGGCTGGTTCATAAGGAGCTTGAAGATTAAATTCCTGTTTCATGATAAGACGTCCTTCCGTTATTTCATTACTTCTACTTTAACATATGCCCTAAAAAACCACTAACAAAAAGCGAACGTATGTTTTTTGTGTAAAGACAAATAAAAAAGCTGTAGATCGAACAATTTCAATCTGATTAAGCCAATCTGATAATTAAAAGAATTAAGCTTTTCACACAATAACATTTTTATTTTACTGAACAAACAAAAAAGGAAATTGGATGGAGTCCAATTTCCTTTTTATCGGCTATAGGTAAAAGCCATTTATTCTGTTTCTTCGTACTTTAAGGATTGTAGTTGAGCGGCATATATAGTGAAAGCTTTTTGGTCATGATTATCCAGGGCTTCATCGATTAGGGTCATAAGCTGTGCTTCTTGTTGAGAACGGTGAACATGCTTTAAGAACAGATCCAAATAAATATCGTTCAGCAGTTTTTCCGCTTCCGTAATTTTTTTTGTTTGAGCCATCGCTTTCATGAAATCAGCATAAGAATAATAGTTTTCCATTCTTCTTCACCCCGAATGCTTTTCATTAGTATACATTAAAGAACAAGAATAAATCAATAACTATTTGAAAATTCCGATGAAATAGAAAAAATTTTATTTTCAATCTAATGCGCATTGCGCAATTTCCATTTTTTATTATAATAAGGTATGTAAAGTAAATTTAGGAGGTTAATCTTCATGAGTAAAAAGAATCACAGAGCGTTATCGTACACAATTTGCGCCAATACGTATGCCCTTTTACCCTATACGGACGGTCATCGCATCTGGATGCGGGTAATTGAAGACCGCAGTGAATTTGTAGTTGAAGAAGCGGTCTACAAGACGGTTACGACTTCCTGCCGTTTTTATCGCGCTTCATTGGAGAGCGCTACACTATATGCCCAAAAGGCGGTCGGTGTAAAGCATAAGCCTCCAATCATTATTGGCGAATACTACGGCAATCCACTTATCTTCTTTCCGACCCACTCTCCAAAGAATAAGGAATGTGTCTGGTTCAATTATGATGCCATCGATTTGATCGAGAGCGACAGCACCGGGAAAGGGAGTATCATTTATTTGAGCAATAGTGAGACGGTTTATCTGGATGTCTCGCCCATCGCTTTACGCAATCAGCATTCTTTTGCCGGTTCCTTACGCCGTTATTTCAAAAAAGCACAGCGTGTCCACAACCATCCAATGGCCTATGTAACAAAACGGACATTCCCTCCACGGAAACAGCAGCCTCTCGATTGAGTAATTTTCTCACACCGTGACTAACTCATCTCGAAAAGCTTTATCCCCTTTGCCGCGCAGCTTTTTCATATGGGGTCTCTGCATATGAATCTTCATTTCCTTCAACTTTTTCTGGATATTCTTTCTGCTTCATCTTTCTTCCATGGATAAAGCGGGTTCCGATTAAGCTATCGGCATCCAACACAAAAAGAGTCTCCGTCCGAAGTCAGGCTAACTGACTACAGGCGGCAACTCTTTTTTGTTGTCTATATTCAATATCCCAAAGGCGATTGTGTTTTTATTTAATCGATCGATAAACCCATAAAGAACCAACGAAAAACACCGATGAAACCCACAGATAAGGTTCATTCCAAAACCATACCGATACTGAAATCCCAGTAAATGAAAGGATGGTAAAAATTCCAGCAAACATCCGGGATTGCAGATCGCGCCGATATTCCCGTTCCCGGCCATCCCGATTTTCAAGATAGCGGCGCATACGTTCAGGCTCTTCCAAATAATTGATGACTTTCTGAGGAAACACTCTGAGAGGCCCGGAAGCGTTCAGAACCCACCGCAGCACATCCTCTTTCCCGAATATGCCCTTGCCTTCTTTTTGTGAAGAAGCCCATTCCAAAATTCTTGGGCGAGCAAGTGCCATTAAATCGACATTTGGATCCAACACATGAAGAACACCTACAAAGATGGAAGCAGCACGTCCGAAAAAGGCGAATTCTGCCGGTAATTGAACCGGCTGCGTCCGGACGATCTCCTGCATATCATTAAGCAGACGCTCAACAACGAAACTGTCCATTTGAGACAGCTCGTTCGATTCATAAGCTGCTACTAGCCGTGAAATTGCGTCACCCAGTATTTCACGGTCGGCCTGCGGCAGCAAAAACCGCAAATCTTCAAGCGCGTCCAATACTTGATCGTAATTCTTGAAAATGACTCCTTCTGCAGCACGCAAAACAGCCTGAGAATCTTTTTGTGTGATATTGCCGATCATTCCGAAGTCAATCAGCACAATGCCGCCATCCGGTTCCAGCAAAATATTGCCGCCATGGGGGTCCGCATGGAATTGGCCGCC
>JASLAI010000408.1 GCA_030147225.1 Planococcus sp. (in: firmicutes)
CCGAAAGGCAGCGGATTGATGATCGACGCAAATGGCCGTTTTGATTTGGATTATGCCATCGAATTTGGTGAAAAAGTGAAAGACTATGAGTTGATTTGGTACGAGGAAGCTGGAGATCCTTTGGATTATCATCTGCAAGCAGAACTTTCCAAACGTTATCCGCATGCCATGGCAACAGGCGAAAACCTGTTTTCACTCCAGGATGCCACCAATTTGATCCGCTACGGAGGGATGGACCCGGAAAAAGATTTTCTGCAATTCGATTGCGCTCTTAGCTATGGCCTGGTGGAATACTTGCAGATTCTCGACATGCTGAAAGAACATGGTTGGTCTTCACGCCGCTGCATTCCGCATGGTGGCCATCAGCTGTCCCTTAATATTGCGGCGGGTCTAGAGCTTCATGGAAATGAATCGTATCCGGGAGTCTTTGAACCTTTCGGCGGATTTGCGGATCGTTATGCAGTTGAAAATGGCTATGTGGAACTTCCTGAAGTACCGGGAATCGGCTTTGAAGAAAAGGCCAATTTGTATGAATTGCTATTGACGATCGGAAAATAATTGCTGGCTAAGGAAAGGAGCGGCAGATATGGCAGGTAAAATGGAGTTCAATCAGGAGATTGCGACAGAATACGATAAAGGAGTGAGGCGGACTTTACCCACCTATGACCCCATGCTGCGCCTGTCGCAAACCTTTCTGCGAAGTGCACTTAAGGAAAAGGCTGAAGTATTGGTAGTCGGCTGCGGAGGCGGCAACGAATTGAAAGCATTTGGTGTGCCGAATCCTGAATGGCGTTTTACAGCTGTCGATCCTGCGAAGGCTATGCTGGAAGCGGCTAAAGCCAAGGCGGAGCAATCAGGAATTGAGGAGCGTATTGAATGGATAAATGGCACGGTAATGGATGTACCGACAAATAAGAGCTTTAACGGTGCGACCTGCATTCTTGTCTTGCATTTCGTTCCTGAAATAGAAGACAAAAGGGCATTATTAATGAAAATAAGAAGCCATCTGAATCCAGGAGCTCCTTTCGTCCTGGTCAGTAAATTTGGGGATCCCAATGATCCGGAATTTAAAGAGTTAGTGACTTTATGGAAAAACTATTGGATGGATACGACCAATCTTCAGGAAACGCAAGTGGATGAAGTGATGAAAGGCACTTTGACCGAATCATCGATTTCTGAAGCCGAAATTCGCAAATTGCTGAAGGACTCTGGATTTTACCGGATAGCCAACTTTTTTAGGACTAACCATTTCGGTGGCTGGATTTGTTATGCGGCGTAAAAAAGAATAGGAAACAATTCTTTCTGTTTCAGAGGAAAGTTGTTTGGCTGTGAAAGGAGAGGGGGACATGAAAAGCAATCCGGCAGAAAACAGGCAAACACTTCTGTTTATAGGCATCGCTATTTTGGGTTTCCTTACTGCTTATTTTTTATTGCCGAATGAGTTTTCCTACGAAGCTAAAGTAATGACCAGCATCATTACGCTTGGCATTATCTTATGGTCACTGGAACCAATTCCGATTGGTCTGACAGCATTGATCATTCTATTGTTGATGCTGTTATTCGGCATCGCGGATACGTCGGTTATCTTTAGCGGATTTGCTTCACCAGCAACTTATTTGATTGTCGGTGGCATGATGCTCGCCACTGCGGTAAACGAAACTGCTTTGATTAAACGAATGAGTTATACGATTCTGAAAACATGGGGCAGCCGATCAGCTGGATTGCTCGGCAGCATTATCATCATTCAGCAGATCCAGGCTTTTTTTATACCTTCCACTGCTGTTCGGTCTGCGCTGATTCTTCCAGTTTCAACCATGATCATCGAAACGACCAACGCGGAACCGGGTGGCAATCTGCGGAAAATGATTATGCTGGGTGTGGCATTTGGCGGCATTATCAGCGGAACTTCAGTTATGACTGCAGCAATCGGCAATATTTTGACAGTGGAACTGCTCAATCGTTTTGCGGGAATCAATATCACATATTTTCAATGGTTTTACTACACGTTTCCAATCTGGTTGATATTGATTCCGGCAATATGGCTCATGCTGTTGAAGGTATTCCCTTTGACCAAAGAGCAGCAATATTTCCCAGCGATCCAAGAAGAAATGGCAGAAAAGCTGGAGGAGTTAGGACCTGTCGACATAAGGGAAATCCGGTGCTTGGTCATCCTCCTGACAATTGTGATTTTTTGGCTGACAGAACCCCTTCATGGTCTGCACCCTAGTGTACCGGCATTAGCCGGTGTAGTACTGATGACATTGCCAATTATCGGTGTCGCTTCCTGGGAACCAGTCGTCCGCATCAACTACAATACCGTTTTGCTGATCAGCGTTACATTGTCTATGGGTTATACCTTCGTGGATTCAGGAGCAGCCACCACCATCAGCCAATACCTCAGTGTCGGCTGGTTCATGCAGCTTATCCAAAATCCGTTTTCAGCCGTAGTGATTGTCATCATCCTGGCGCAAATTTTCCATAAAATGATTTCCAACGTCGCCACTGCAGTTGTGGTGCTTGTACCGATTGTAATAAGTGTCGCCCAAAATGCTGGCATTGATCCATTGGCCATTGCGTTTACAACAGGTTTGACCTGTCTTTTCGGTTTTGTTCTAATTGTTGAATCCATGCCAAACTTAATTGCTCACAGTACAGGAATGATTTCGCAGAAAGATTTTTTGAAGCCCGGTTTATACGCCACCATCATTTCAATGGCTGCAACTATTCTGGTAGCTGCTACTTGGTGGAATTGGATTGGGTTGATTTGAGCAAATCAATCAGACGGACGCTTTGAATTGTAGGGCGTCCTCAAGCTGAGCCTTCATGCTCTTTTTCTTCTACCAACTCTTTAAATTTCGCTAACTAGATAGGCGGAATATCCACA
>JASLAI010000113.1 GCA_030147225.1 Planococcus sp. (in: firmicutes)
GGTCTTTTCAGCATTCCCTGCACTATTGGTCAATAAACCAGTATAGAAATAGACCGGATAATGAGTTTTCATATAGCTCAATTGATAGGAGATGATGCTGTAAGCGGAGGCATGGCTTTTCGGAAAACCGTAGTCTGCAAAACGGACAATCAAATCGTAAACTTCCGCCGCTTCTGCTTTAGTGAATCCTTTAGCTTTTGCACCTCTGGTGAAATGTTCGCGTTCTTCATCTAAAATTTCGCGTTTCTTTTTGCTGACTGCACGCCGCAATAAATCGGCTTCGCCAAGTGAAAATCCAGCCATTGCCGATGCAATTTGCATAATCTGTTCCTGATAAACGATGACGCCGTAAGTTTCGCTAAGTATCGGCTCCAGAATCGGATGAACATATTTCACAGCTTCTTGCTTGTGTTTCCGCCGCGCATACAAAGGAATAAACTCCATAGGACCCGGCCGGAACAAGGCATTGACCGCAACAATGTCGCCAAAGGCTGTCGGTTTGATTTGTTGAAGGGCGCGGCGCATGCCGTCGGACTCCAATTGGAAGACCCCTGTTGTGTCACCTGAAGCTAATAATTTATAGGTTTCAGCATCCACAAGTGGAATGCTGCGGTAATCGATCCGCTTTTTGGTATCCCAGTAAATCAGGTTGCGAATCTGCTCAAGAATGGTTAAATTGCGCAATCCCAGAAAATCCATCTTCAATAAGCCGATTGCTTCCAACTCCTGCATGGGCCATTGCGTCAAGTAAATGCCTTCACTGCCTTTTTCAATCGGTACATGGTCCACCAATGGCGACGGACTTAAAATCACTCCTGCAGCATGAGTCGAAGCATGCCTTGGCAAGCCTTCCAGTTTCAAAGCTGTCTTGAACCAGGTTTTCCGTTCTTCACGTTCTACAATCCAGTCATTTAATGCTGGAGACTCTTTTAAAGCAGACCGCAATGTTGTCCCTATTCGATTCGGAATCATCTTTGAAATTGCTTCAAGTTCTTCGGCTTCAAAACCGAAGACACGTGCAGTATCCCGGGCGACGGCCTTAGCGGATAAGGTGCCGAATGTAATGATTTGAGCTGTCCGCACAGCGCCATATTTTTTTGCCACATAATCCACCACTTCATGGCGTCTATGATCGGCAAAATCTATATCGATATCAGGCAGTGTTACCCGCTCAGGATTCAAGAAACGTTCAAACAGCAGCCCGTGTTCAATAGGATCGACATCGGTAATCTTCAGCGAATAGGCAACCAGCGAACTGGCCGAAGAGCCGCGTCCTGGACCTGTCAAAATATCCTGGTCTTTGGCGTATTTCATAAAATCTGCAACAATCAGGAAGTAATCAATAAAGCCCATCGTCCCAATAACGGAAAGTTCATAATCCAGCCGTTCTTGATAGGTTTGTGTAAAACCCGGAACCCGCTCTGTCAGCCCTGTTTTACATAATTTCGCGATAAATTCCGCTTTATCGATCTTTTCATCCATTGGGAATACTGGGAGCAGCTGACGGTTCATAGGAATTGTCACCTGACAGCTTTTGAGCATCTCAGCTGTTTGCTGAACCCATTCAGGATGATCTGGAAACCAAGACTCGAATTCCTGCTTGCCGGGAACATAAGCATTCGTATGCTCAGGCTTCGGTCTTTCTGGATCATTCATCTTCAGTCCCTGGCCGATGGCAGATGCGACTTCGTAGGCAAAAGCATCCTGTTGGAAAAGATAACGGCATTCTTGAGAAGCGATGATTGGCAGCTCCAACCTTTTGCAAATCTCCATAAATGCTGATTCACGCTCGGATTTTATTCCACCGGGGCGTTCCAGGCTGCCGTATACAGCCGCACCAAACAAATCTTTTATGTAGTGCACCACTTGACTGCGGTCTGTCAGCAGCCATTCGGCTTTGTTCGGAATGACACAAATCAAACCCTCTTGATATGCCTTCAGCCATTGTTCCGGTATTGCCTCTTTATCCCGTGTTGACAACGCACTGGAGATTTTCAGCAGATTGCCGTAGCCTTTATTGGTTTGGGCGTACAATACAACCGGATAATGCTGTTCTTCGTATTCGATAAAAGCCGAAAGGCCGACTACCCCATGGATGCCGGCACGGCGGCACGCTTCCCAAAACGGAAGGATGCCGTATAGTTTTGTGTTGACGATTGCGGCTGAAACGGCTCCCTGTTCCTTTAAATACGGGAAAAGTTGGTCAAGGCGCACCGTGCTTTTCAGCAAATCAGCCGATGTGCTTATATGCGGATAAACCATTGACAACTCACTCCCTTCTTAGTTTGCGGCTGCACAAATTTCTGCGAGACGTGCGATTACCTGATCAGCTTCCTGCCAAGAATACGCCGTTGCCCCGGACGCCATTGGGTGTCCACCACCGCCAAATTCTTTCGCTAATGTATTGATGATCGGTCCTTTCGATCGCAGACGCACGCGGATTTCAGCATCCTCTTCAATGAGGATGACCCAGGCTTTCATGCCTTTGACATTTCCAAGTGAACCGACCAGCAAAGAAGTGTCAGTTGCTGTAACATCAAATTTTTTCAAAATATCCTTTGTGATTTTCACATGGGCTGCCCCATTTTCGTCCATTTTGAAATTCTGATAAATATAGCCTTGCAGATGCAATAGCTTGCGATCCATTTCGTACATGCCATTATGCAAGGCATTGCGGTCGAAATCATATTTAATCAGCTCGCCTGCAATCTCAAACGTCTTTTGAGTCGTGCTCGGGAATAAAAAGCGTCCGGTATCTCCGATAATTCCGGCATATAACAGACGGGCTGCTTTTGCTGATAAGGTCCAGTTTTCGTGTTCACTTCCATATGTATAAAGCTCGTAAACCAGCTCCGAAGCTGAACTTGCAGTTGTATCGACGGATACAATATCACCATAGGCATCGTCGTTAGGATGATGATCAATTTTGATAAGCTTTGCGCCCGTTTTATAGCGTTGGTCGTCAACACGTTCAGTGTTAGCTGTATCGGTCACTATGACCAATGCTCCCTCAAAATCCCGATCTTCTACTGCATTTGGAAAATCCAGAAAGTCCATCGTGTAATCATGTGTACCAGCGGCTAAAATACGCTTTTCAGGATAATTCTGTTCCAAAATATATTTCAAGCCGAGCTGAGAACCATAAGCATCTGGATCTGGCCGGACATGGCGGTGGATGATAATGGTGCTGTACTGCTTAATTGTGTCGATGATTTGACTGTTCATTTCTGAGTTCCTCCATTTATAAGGAAATCCATTCGCAATTTTGCTCAAATCTCAGTACAATGAAATTGAGTTTTGGAATTCAGGAGGTCCCTATGTTCATATTCGTATTTTTAATCATTGTATCATTTGTCATTTATTTTTATAACAAAACAAAGCAATTCCGTACACGCAGCGTTTTGCCTATCAGAAAAAAATGGTATGCTGCACGTGCATCCATGGCTTTGGGTAGTTTCGTTACCTTTTTTGGCATCAATCAGCTGTTCGTTTACCAGTCTACTGTTACTTACATCATTTCAGCCATTTTCATTGTACTTGGTGCAGCGCTTATTTATTACAACTACAAAGCTTCACGGCATTATCACACATTCCTTGAGGAAGAAGCAGATTTAAATCCTTAAAGGACATTGCATGTACAGGCGGCAGATACTCTCGATAACCGAGAGTACCTGCCGCTTTTTTATGCCGAATATCACTTTTGCTTTAACGGTCTAATAGTTGGAAAGTCAGCATTGCCTTGCCGACAATTTCATTTTCGAGAGAAACTTCAACTTCAACTTTGGCTGATTTTCGGCTGATATCCAAAATAGTGGGTCTGACTAATACGAGGGCATCCAACTGAACCGGTTTCAGAAAATAGATTGTTAAATTTTCCAGTACACTGTCTTTCCGGTTCTTCGTCTTCAATGCTGCTCCAGCTGCTTCAGTCAGAATCATTGTATATGCCCCATGAGAAATTGATCCATAAGCATTTGTCATTTGAGGAGTGACACGGAACTCCAAGATCAATTTGTCGCTTGTTTGCTGAAGAAGCTGACTCTTGATGATATCATCGATTGTTTCGCCTTGCTGCGGTTGCCTTTGGGCAGTTTGTATTGCTTTTAACACATCCTGCCTGCTGATAACGCCCTTCAATTTGCCATGGTCGTCTGCAACTGGCAGCAAATCGATACCTTCCCAAATCATTCGGTGACCCGCAGCTGCTACACTCGTTTGCATCGAAACTGTAATCGGATCTTTGGTCATCACTTTTTCCACTAATTCCGTAGGCGAATGGCCGATGACATCCCGTGATGTGATGATGCCCACCAGTCTATTTGAGTGGTCAACTACTGGAAACCCACCATGTGTCGTTTCTTCATTCAATTCGTGATAACGGCTGAGCGGCTCTTTTAGATTTAAATGCGCCGTTACCTCCAACGGAATTAAAATATCTTCAATCAGCAAAATCTCTTTTTTGATCAACTGATCGTATATTGCCCGATTGATCATTGTTGCGACCGTAAAAGTATCGTAACTGGTCGAAATCACCGGAAGTTCGAATTCATCAGCTAGTTTTTTCACTTGATCAGATGCTTCAAAACCGCCTGTCACCAGCACTGCAGCTCCTGCACGAAGTGCATATTCATGTGCTTTATAGCGGTTTCCAACAATCAATAAATTCCCCGCTTCCGTATACCGCATCATGTCTTCCAACTGCATGGCTCCGATGACGAATTTGTTCAGAGATTTATGCAATCCAGCTCTGCCCCCCAAAACTTGACCATCAACAATATTGACGATTTCTGCATAGGTAAGACGCTCAATATTTTCTTTTTTCTTGCGTTCAATACGGATGGTTCCAACACGTTCAATTGTAGAAACCAAGCGTTTGGTTTCCGCTTCTTTAATCGCCCGGTAAGCGGTGCCTTCACTCACCTGAAGGTCCTTCGCAATGCGCCTTACAGAGATTTTCTCTCCTACGGATAAAGTCTCAATATAATCCAATATCTGTTCATGTTTAGTCACCATGATTTCACCCATTCTTTCTACTTTCCTGTATCTTCTAGTGTAGCATAATTGCAAGAAATGTGGAGGTGGCCGTTCAGTTCCGGCAGGCAAGAGATGTGTCAAGGGTAGTTGACCCATCTCTTTGCGACGAAGCACGCAGTGATACAGGAGCAGGAGGTTTTAGGCGAGTCAGCTAAGTGGCATTCTTTGCGAACAACTGGTCTGCCTTTCGTCCCGAAGAGCAATCTGTCGCAACTGGATATTCAGAAATTCCACACCAGGTTAAGGCATCGTTCCTTCATACGAAAACCCCCTAACAGCCAAACTGTTAGGGGGTTGTTCTTATTACAATTCGATGCTGCCGCCCGGTTCGAGGATATTCACCTCAGTATTTTTAACCAGTGATTTAAAATGTTCAGGATCCTGCTTGATTGGCGGGAAGGTATTGTAATGAATCGGCACCACGACTTTTGGTTTCAGCAATTCGACCGCATAAGCTGCGTCTTCCGGTCCCATTGTGAAAAAATCACCAATCGGCACAAATGCCACATCGATTTTATTGCGGTTACCCAGCATCTCCATATCTCCAAACACTTCCGTATCTCCCGCATGATATATCGTTTTGCCTTCTGCTTTAAAAAGAATTCCGGCTGGCATTCCGCCGTAAATCACTTCGCCTTCCTCTGTTGTATAAGAAGAACTATGGAAAGCTTTTGTGAACTTCACTACGCCAAAATCGAATTCCTGCGAGCCGCCCAAGTTCATGCCAACCGCATTCACCCCTTGGCTTCCTAAATAGTTAGCGAGTTCGACCGAAGCCACTACCTGTGCGTTATTATTTTTCGCCAGTTCAACAGTATCTCCCACATGATCATTATGAGCATGCGTTAATAGAATGGCATCGGGTTTTTCATCGGCAACCGTTAAATCGGTCAGTTCATTGCCATTGATGAATGGATCGATCAGAATAGTGTGCTCGCCTGTTTTGATTTTTACGATTGAATGGCCGTGATATGAGATGTGCATAAAACCCCTCCAATTGATTTTTAAAAGTTAGGTACTGTTGTTAACTCGCATAGCTGTTTTATACCCTGATATTTGATATGCTACACATGTAGAGGAGGAATACATATGACTAAAATCAAGCAATTACAGAATTACTTGAAGGAACAATCGATTGACGCGGCGTTTATTACAGATCCCTTTAACGTCTTTTACGTCAGTGGCTTCCAAAGCAATCCACATGAGCGTTTGTTGGGTGTAATGGTATTCGCTGAAGCTGAACCATTTCTAATCTGCCCGAAAATGGAAATGCCAGATGCTAAAAATGCCGGATGGTCTGGGGAAATCGTCGGGCATGAAGATACACAAAATTCTATGGAAAT
>JASLAI010000130.1 GCA_030147225.1 Planococcus sp. (in: firmicutes)
CCCGTGATTGAACAAGCTCACGATTATAGCTCGCACGTTCACCGCCGATCAATTTCGGACGTGTAGTTGCAGCTGCCACAATCGCTTCACCTACTAGTTTAACAGATGTCCGCAGTGGAACGGCAACTCTTTTCAAATGCATGCCAATCATTGTTTGTCCGATATCGATTCCTGCATGGGCTTGAATTTCTTCCACTACGACCGGGTCGGCCATATTGCTGAAAGCATATGCGCTCATCGAACCGCCCGCTTTTGCTACCGGTATCACCGAAACAGGCTCCCAACCATATTTAATAGCTGCCTGCCGCTCTACCGTCAATGCACGGTTGATATGTTCACAACCTTGAAACGCCAGGAAAATATGGTGTCGTGCCGCAAATTTCTCTAAAGGCTCAAACAGGCTTTCTGCAATATCCAGTCCCCCACCGGTTCCGATCCGCTTTCCTGCTACTTCTGATGTTGAGCAGCCGACTACAAACACTTGGCCTTTCCTGAATTCGATCTGCTGCTCCAATTCGCTTAAAACCTCTTCAAGTTGTAATTGCCATAAAGTTTGCATGTCGACTCCTCCTTATTTTTCGAGGTCTGTGATTTTTTGGATGCGTTTTTCGTGTCTGCCGCCTTCAAATTCTTCTGTCAGCCAAGTTTGGGCGATCTCACGTGCAAGTCCTGGTCCAACGACACGCTCACCCATCGCCAGGATATTTGAATTATTATGTCCCCGGGTCGCTTTTGCACTAAACACATCATGAACAAGTGCACAACGGATGCCTTTGACTTTATTTGCCGAGATCGACATGCCGATGCCAGTTCCGCATATTAAAATTCCCCGTTCAAATTCTCCATTTGCTACACGATCAGCAACCGGTTTTGCATAGTCTGGATAATCTACGGAATCATCTGTATGCGGACCAAAGTCCTGATAGTCAATCCCAATTTCGTTCATTAGGTTAACGATTTCTTTTCGCAAGGTGTTGCCGCCGTGATCTGATGAAATTGCTACTCTCATGATATAGCCTCTTTTCTTGAACTCTAATTTATAAATCAGCAAAAGCGTCATTGTCGAATTATGCAGAATTTCCTTTACGCTTTTAATTAATTCTATCATTTTTGCGCAAAAAAGACAGGCTAAGCCTCATTGAGCATGCCTGCCTTTTTTGTTTATGTCACTTTGGCGATTAGTTTATCGATTAAAGCCTTGAGTTCCTGAAATGTGTCCTCATAAAGTTCCAGTGGCCCCCCGTAAGGATCGCTGATATCTTCCGTAGAACCTTCTGCAAATTCTTTTAGCGTAAAGAGCTTTGTGTCAGCTTCAGGATATGCCTGCAGAAGCGTCATTTTATGCGAGTTTGTCATTGTTAAAATCACTTCTGCCCATAAGATGTCTTCCGTATCGAGTGGTTTAGATGTATGAGTAAAAGAAATCTGCTGCTGGGTTAATACAGTATGCGCATTTTGAGAGAGCGGTGTTCTGCCTGCATATATGCCTGCAGAACGGGCTTCAATTCCCGCTAGATTTCTGGCTGTCAAAATAGCTTCTGCCATCGGGCTTCGGCATGTATTGCCTGTACAAACAAAAAGAATCCTCATTCTGCATCTCCTTTCACTGAATCAGCTGAACCATTTATGGTCTGCTGCTTTTTCAAGCCTATTCATTAATGCATCACTGGATTGCATGTCTTTTTCGACGGTTGCCAAAATCAAATCGGCATCTGTCGAGTCACATTTCCGCAAACTGGCGTATAGGATTTCCATGGACAATGGGAAATAAAAGTCAGCCGCCGGATATTCGGTTGCGCTGATAACAGCCACTTTTTTTCCTTTTTTCTGAACGTGCTCAATCGCTTTTTCAATCAATCCTTCTTCATTCTCAATCAAATACAATGGAGCCGCAGGTGCATAATGGGCATATTTCATCCCCGGAGATTTAGGGACATTGTTTTTATTTTCAGAGGCGGATCGAACTGTTCCAATGACGTTTTCAATTTGTTCTTTTGAAATCTTTCCAGGGCGTAAAATAACCGGCGGTTCACTGGTCGTGTCCAGAACTGTTGATTCAATGCCGATTTCCGTTGCTCCACCGTCTAAAATCAATGGAATTTTACTATTCATATCGTGATAGACATGCTCTGCCAACGTGGGGCTGGGCTTGCCGCTGGTATTGGCACTTGGAGCCGCCAATGGCAATTTCAACTTGCGCAACAACCCTAATGCCACCGGATGATTCGGGACACGAATGCCGACTGTGTCAAGAGTTGCAGTGACATTGCTCGCGAATGTCGAAGGTTTCGCCTGCATGATCAGCGTTAAGGCGCCTGGCCAAAATGCATCCATGCATTGCAGCGCTTTTGGTGAAACTTCCTGTACATAACTTAGAGCGGTTTCTTTTGAATCGACATGGACAATCAACGGATTATCCGAAGGCCGTCCTTTTGCTTCAAAAATTTTGCTGACTGCTTCCGGATTTGTAGCATCTGCTCCCAATCCATAAACCGTTTCAGTCGGAAATGCCACAATTTCACCACTGTGCAGGATTTCCACAGCCTGTGTATATTTTTTTTCTTCATCCACATTTTTATCCACAAAAATAACTTCTGTTTTCACATGAACAACTCCTATTTATCAGGGTTTTTCACCTTTTATCCACATTTTGTGGATAAACCTTTATCGTTTGTGCGTAATTTGTGCGTAACTTACTCTATTAGGGCAAAAACCATCCGGTCCCTCTTGTTGATATCTTTCTTACTATAAACGATGGCTGTGGGAAAAGCGTCTTTTAGCATCTTTTCGACGGCTTGTCCCTGTTGATAACCTATTTCAAATCCTATAATACCTGGATTATTGAGTAGTTTCGGAAATTGCATTGCCATTTTTTCATAAAGAGCGAGACCTTCCTTATCCGCAAACAAAGCATGATGCGGTTCAAACTCACGGACACTGTCCGACAAACCAGCTGCTTCGTTATAACCAATATAAGGTGGATTGGAGATAATGACATCCCATTTTTTGTCTTCAATCGGATCCGTTAAGTCTCCCAAACGGAAATCAATTTCTGCGTTCAAACGCTTGGCATTTCGAACGGCCATTTCCAGTGCTGGCTGAGAAATGTCAGTCGCTGTGACTTTTGCTTCCGGCAACTCACATTTAAGCGTAATGGCAATAATGCCGCTTCCTGTTCCAATGTCAGCAATGGCCAATTCTTTTTTCGCCATATGGCGGTCAATCAACTGTAAAGTTTCTTCTATCAATTCTTCTGTTTCTGGTCTTGGAATCAATACATCCGAACTCACCAGAAAGTTTCTTCCATAGAATTCTTCGCTGCCTGTCAAATGCTGTACTGGAATTCCAGTAACATGCTGCTCAACTTTCTTCCAAAATTCTTTAAACTGCTTTTCGTTTATTTCATCGCGCATTGCAGCAATTAACCCTGAATACGAAAGGCCCAATTCGTGTTGAAGAAGGATGCGTGCGGCCCCTTCTTCGCGTCCGTTCTCCTCTAAATAAGAAGAAGCCCTCTTGAGGGCCTCGTAAACATACTTAAGATTGGTCATTGTTCAAACTTTCCATACGCGCAGACTGCTCTTCTACGATTAAGGCATCGATGATTTCATCCATTTTGCCCTGTAAAATTTGGTCCAGCTTTTGAATCGTCAACCCGATTCGGTGATCTGTCACACGGTTTTGAGGGAAGTTATATGTCCGGATCCGTTCAGAACGGTCGCCCGTCCCAACTGCCGATTTCCGGACTGCGTCGTACTCAGCTTGTGCTTCCTGCTGGAATTTCTCGTAGACGCGTGCACGCAATACTTTCATTGCACTTGCTTTGTTTTTAATCTGTGATTTTTCGTCCTGACACGTTACTACGGTATTCGTTGGAATATGCGTCAATCGGACAGCTGACATTGTCGTGTTGACCGATTGTCCCCCAGCACCGGAAGATGCATACGTATCGGTACGGATATCATTTTCGTGTATATCAATTTCCACTTCTTCAACTTCCGGCAAACAAGCAACCGTAGCCGTCGAGGTATGGATTCGTCCGCCAGACTCTGTTTCAGGAACACGCTGTACGCGATAGGCGCCATTTTCGTATTTCAACTTCGAGTAAGCGCCTTTCCCTGTAACCATAAAGACGATTTCCTTAAATCCACCTAGGCCAGTTGGATTCGAATCCAATACTTGTACTTTCCAGCCATTGGTTTCGGCAAATCGGGTATACATACGATAAAGATCGCCAGCAAACAAAGCCGCTTCATCTCCACCTGCAGCACCACGAATTTCCATGATGACGTTTTTATCATCGTTTGGATCTTTTGGAATCAACAGCTTGTGCAGCCGCTCTTCAACCACAGCAATCTGCTGATCCAATTCGTTGACTTCTTCTTTAACCATTTCGCGCATGTCGGCATCCATCTTGTCGTCAAACATGGCTTTCGCTTCTGCTAATTGTGTGGTTAAATCTTTATACTCACGGTAAGTTTCGACTGTTTCCTGCAGGTCGGATTGTTCTTTTGAATATTCGCGCAGCTTGTTGGTATCGCTGACGATGTCAGGATCGCTCAGTAATTCATTTAAACGGTCATACCTGTCTTCTACTGATTGTAATCGATCAAACATGGGTGTCACCTCGAGTTCTATTTTTTTACAGTTAAAATTGATATTCTGCAAATTAGCTCCGTTTTCCTGCGGGCTTGCGCCGAACTAACTTGAGCTTGACGCTCAAGTGGATTTCGCCACTTCGCTTTTCCGCGGGAGTCTCCGCTAATTTGCTCCATATCATAGTAAATGAAATTATTAATCAAGTTTTCAATATGATTTAGTAATAGATTTATCGTAAGTTTAAATGGAATT